>DATMJF010000239.1:0-7273 GCA_035554455.1 Rummeliibacillus sp. | reverse complement strand
GAGATGTAACCTTTGCTCAAATCTGTTCTTTCGCCCAATTCTTCTTGGGTAAGGCCCTTTTTTAGACGAAGTCGTTTAATTTTTATTCCGATTTGCATCTATTGTACTCCTCAATTTGTTTTCTATTGGTAAACTTGTGCCTAACTTGGAGTAACAAAAGTTTACTGTTACAAAACTTTTAGTTTACTAAAACGCTATCTATTATACAAAATTGTTCATATTTTTCAACCTTTTTGGTAAAAATAAAATTATTAGGTCGTAATTAGTACAAAAAAAGATAGATGATGCAGATTATAGTCTGCTTTCATCTATCCTTTTTTGATATTGTCTTTTTTTATCAATAGTGTTGATATTTCATCCGTTTCGCTTTCATTGCGGACGCTTTCCCGCAGGAGTCGCCGCCTTTCGCTCAAGTAAGATGCAATAAAAAAATCAACAATATCATATCAAAGAGCCTTTATATTAAAATTTTTAAGATTATCTTTTACATTGGTATATATGATTGTAGAGTAGATACTTTATGCTTTAATCCAACCATGGACTACTTTTTATTTTCAATTGTTAAAACTCTAGAACTCGTTTCACTTCATTTAGATAGGAATTACTTACAGGTAGTTCAGTGCCATCTTTCATAATGATGATTAAATTAGAGGAGAAGTCACGAGTGATACGACTGATGGCATGGATGTTAATAATATAGGAACGATGAATCCTTAAAAAATAGTCTGGTAATCTTCTTGCGAGCTCTTTTAGCGTCAAATTTATTTTATATTGTTCACCATCCGCATAAAACCAATTCTTCTTATTAAGACTTTCAAAATGGGAAATCTTATCAATTGCAATTGGTACCCACTGATCTTGCTGTTTACCTGTTACAAAGCGAAAAGGTTCTTTCTTCACTTCGGGATGATTTGGAGACAATATAACAATTAATGCAGCAGGCTCACCTAAAAAATCGATAGGGTAACCAATACCGTAATATGGAATACCTAAAAGTTCCTGATCTATAACAGTTTCAATTTTCTTTCTTTCATTAATAACACGATCAGCAATACTTCCTTTTTTAAACTTCTTTCCATTTTCTAAAAGAATATCGTATGCACCTACTTCATAATAGATGTAAGTTTCGCCTACTGCTATAGCTATTGAGGCTCCTTTTGGTATCCAATCTACTAATAAATTACTATACTGTTCGGCTAATTCCTTCGCTAAAACTTCTGTACTTTGTATCATGTCATGCTCCTCCTATACCAATCCTGAATTTTCACTTCGTCTTAGAAATTCATTCATTTATCGTAAAAAAAAGGTATTTCATCCAAAAACAATTACAAAATACATTACCTGTTGTATATTAGTTTATAACAACGGTAGCTGTTATGCAACAAAATGTAGGGGTGTATTTTTAAATAGAAAGCTAGCGTTCAACAAAGTCAAAATGGAAGGTGTGTTTGTATATGTTAACAAGACAACAACAAATTGAACAACTTGAAAAAAGCTGGGCAACAGAAGAGCGTTGGAAAGGGATTGAACGTCCATTTACTGCTGAAGAGGTAGTGAAACTTCGTGGTTCTGTACAAATTCAACATACTTTAGCTGAAAAGGGTGCAGCTCGTTTATGGAAATCTCTAAATGAAGAAGATTTCATCAATGCATTAGGTGCACTAACAGGAAATCAAGCAGTACAGCAAGTAAAGGCAGGCTTACAAGCAATTTACTTAAGTGGCTGGCAAGTAGCAGCGGATGCAAACCTTTCTGGACAAATGTATCCTGATCAATCTTTATATCCTGCAAATTCAGTGCCTCAAGTAGTTAAACGTATTAATCAGGCACTTCAACGTGCAGACCAAATCGATCATGCTGAAGGTCGCTTAGACAATTTTGACTGGTTCGCGCCAATCGTAGCAGATGCAGAAGCAGGTTTTGGTGGTCCTTTAAATGTGTTTGAACTTATTAAAGGAATGATTGAAGCAGGTGCAGCTGGTGTCCATTTAGAAGACCAATTAGCATCTGAGAAAAAATGTGGTCACTTAGGTGGTAAGGTGTTATTACCAACACAAAATGCAATCCGTAATTTAATCGCAGCACGACTTGCAGCTGATGTATCAGGTGTACCAACTATTTTAATCGCACGTACAGATGCAGATGCAGCTGATATGGTAACAAGTGATATTGACCCACGTGATGCAGAATTCATCACTGGAGAGCGCACACCAGAAGGATTCTTCCGTACAAGACCTGGAATCGATCAAGCGATTGCTCGTGGGTTAGCTTACGCGCCATATGCAGATTTAGTTTGGTGCGAAACATCTAAACCAGATTTAGAAGAAGCAAAGAAATTTGCAGATGCTATTCGTGCTCAATTCCCAGATAAACTATTAGCTTATAATTGCTCACCATCATTCAACTGGAAAGCAAATTTAGATGATGAAACAATTGCAAAATATCAAGTTGAGCTTGGTAAGATGGGTTACAAATTCCAATTCGTTACTTTAGCTGGTTTCCATGCACTAAATCACAGCATGTTCAAATTGGCTCATGATTACAAAGATAACGGTATGGCTGCGTACTCTAAATTACAACAAGAAGAATTTGAGAGTGAAGAAAAAGGCTATACAGCTACAAAACATCAACGTGAAGTAGGTACTGGCTACTTTGATGAAGTATCACAAGTTATTTCAGGTGGAACTTCTTCAACAACAGCTATGAAAGGCTCTACAGAAACTGCACAATTTATCTAATTAGATCTAATTAATTTGTATTTGCTAATTCGGCTGTTTGTACCTATTTCTAATTCAAACCTATTTATCTTTTAAATCGCTTACAATAAAACTAAATTTGATTGATTTTAAGTAGTAACAAACGGCCTTTCTCTGATCTTCAGCATAGTTGATTTTGAAAGGATGATCGATTTGAGTATTCAGCAAACGACAACACCTACTATTGAAATAATAGGTTCACAAAATGCATCAACAGAGCAAATTTTAACTCCAGATGCATTACAATTTATCGCATCATTACACCAGCAATTTAACGATCGAAGAAAAGCTTTATTAGATCAAAGAGAAGTACGTCAACAACAATTAGATGAGGGTGCTTCTCTAAATTTTTTAGATGAAACGAAGTCAATTCGTGAAGGGGATTGGACAATTGCCCCATTACCTAAAGATTTACAAGACCGTCGTGTTGAAATTACAGGTCCTGTAACTCGTAAAATGGTCATTAATGCTTTAAATTCTGGAGCAAAATTATTCATGGCTTGTTTCGAAGATGCAACTTCTCCTACTTGGGAGAACATGATTGAAGGACAAATCAATTTATATGATGCAATCCGTAAAACGATTTCATTTACTCAACCATCAAATGGAAAAACATATAAATTAAACGATGAAACAGCTGTATTATTAGCGAGACCACGTGGTTTCCACTTAATTGAAAGAAATGTAGAAGTAAATGGAGAACCCATCTCTGGAAGTTTCTTTGACTTCGGTTTATATTACTTCCACAATGCAAAAGAATTGATTGCTAATGGTTCAGGGCCGTATTTCTATTTACCAAAGTTAGAAAGTCGTTTGGAAGCTAGACTATGGAATGATATCTTTGTCTACTCACAAGATTATCTGGGGATTCCACAAGGGACGATTAAAGCAACAGTTTTAATTGAAACGATTCCAGCAGCTTTCGAAATGGATGAGATCTTATATGAGTTAAAAGAACATTCAGCTGGTTTAAACTGTGGTCGTTGGGATTATATTTTTAGCTATATCAAACGATTACGTAATCATACAGATGTTATTTTACCGGATCGAAGCCAAGTGACTATGACATCACCATTTATGAGAGCGTATACACAATTGTGTATTCAAACTTGCCATAAGCGAAATGCACCTGCAATAGGGGGGATGGCTGCTCAAATTCCGATTAAAGATGATCCACAGGCAAATGAAATTGCTTTCGAAAAAGTTCGCGAGGATAAACGCCGTGAAGCGACAGATGGACACGATGGAACATGGGTAGCACATCCAGGATTAGTACCTGTTGCAATGGAACAATTTGATCAGCATATGAAAAATCCAAATCAGATTGACCGAAAACGTGAAGACGTGCATGTTACAGCAAAAGATTTATTGGAAGTTCCACAAGGCACGATTACTGAAGAGGGCTTACGCATTAACTGTAGTGTTGGTGTCCAATACATTGCCTCTTGGTTACGTGGCAATGGTGCTGCTCCAATCAATAATATGATGGAAGATGCAGCAACAGCAGAAATCTCACGCACGCAAGTATGGCAATGGATTCGACATCCTGAAGGTAAATTAGAAAATGGTCAAAAAATTGACGAGAAATTATTTAAGGATATTCTACAACAAGAATTACAAAAAATTGCTGAACAAGTAGGAGAAGAAAACTTCTCAACGGGTCGTTTTGAAGAAGCAGCTGCAATCTTTAGCGATTTAACATTACAAGATACTTTTGAAGAGTTTTTAACAATTACAAGCTACCAACATATTTCTTAAATTAAAGCCGTGGTAGCACAACATTAACTTATAATAGGAGGAGATAATATGCAAAACGAAACGAATGAAAGATATCCAAAGCTATGTACTGAATGTGGATGTGAAATTGTGGAGCAAGTCGAATCTGCTTTATATGAATGTGAACGCTGCCTTGGCTCTAAAGAAGAATAGGCAAATCAACTTAAATTCAACATACACAAACCCAAAAACAATGGATTACTCTTGCTAAAAAGAAGTGATCCATTGTTTTTTGTTATGTAATTTGTTGTCGTTAGATATATTATAGGTACATAATGATATTGAACTGAACTAAACGAGAATTCAGAACGTTGATTAGATACATTATTTTGAGAGGACATAAAACTTCAATGAAAAAACAGCCTAAACACAAATATTTGGGGACATTTTTAGCTATTAACAAAAAGTTAATTAGAACGGATGAATTACAAGATTATTGCTATAAGTGTTTTTCATTACTACGTTATAATGAAGAATTTGATACAAATTTTTGTGCGAGATGTAATGAATGGAGAGATATAGCAAGAAGCGACATGAATAGTGAGGAACATCGTCGTCATCGTCCACGAAATCCATTTAATGAATAATATTCCAATTTTGTAGCATTAATTATCTTGCCTTAAGGAAACTTTTGAAAATATTTCAAAAGTTAATAAATTGTCACATTATAACTAAACAACGAACAATTTGTAAGTTGAATTCTTTGCTTTCAATAGATGTATTTGTTATCGTAATAAATGGATTGTAGCATATGAAGCTACATACATTTATAAAATATTTACTTTTGGAGGGATTTATCATGGCAGAACGTATGGTAGCAAAACAAGCTCCACGCTTTGAAATGGATGCAGTAATGCCAAACAAAGAGTTTGGTAAAGTTAGTCTTGAAGAAAATATGAAAAACGACAAATGGACAGTTCTTTTCTTCTATCCTATGGACTTTACATTTGTTTGCCCAACTGAGATCACTGCAATGTCAGATCGTTTCGACGAATTCGAAGATCTTGATGCAGAAGTAATCGGTGTATCAACTGATACAATCCACACTCACTTAGCATGGATTAACAATGATCGTACTGATAACGGTATTGGTCAATTAAACTATGCATTAGCAGCGGACCATAACCAATCAGTTGCAAAAGAATACGGCGTTCTTATTGAAGAAGAAGGCGTAGCACTACGTGGTCTATTCATTATCAACCCTGAAGGCGAATTACAATACCAAGTTGTTCACCACAACAACATTGGTCGTGACGTAGATGAAGTATTACGCGTACTTCAAGCATTACAAACTGGTGGTCTTTGCCCAGCAAACTGGCACCCAGGCGATGCTCTACTAAAAGGTTAATTCCTATAGTAAGAAAGTCAAGGGCCTAACATATTGTTAGGTCCTTTTTTAAAAAAATGCATATAGTAACAACATACATTATAAAACTATGAGGTGAAAAATTATGAAATTACGTTCAGATATGCCTGAATTAGAAGGCGAAACAGCATGGTTAAACGGCCAAGTTTCTAAAGCTGACTTAGTTGGCGAAAAACCTACATTAATTCACTTCTGGTCAATTAGCTGTCATTTATGTAAAGAAGCAATGCCAGAAGTTAATAATTTCCGTGATAAATATAAAGACGAACTTAATGTAGTAGCTGTTCATATGCCACGTTCTGATAAAGACTTAGATCTTCAAGAAATTAAAGATGTTGCAGCAGAACATGGAATTACTCAACCAATTTTCGTAGATAGTCAAATGAAACTTACCGATACTTTTGAAAATCAATATGTACCTGCATATTATGTATTTGATAAAGACGGTAAACTTCGTCACTTCCAAGCAGGCGGGAGTGGCATGAAAATGCTTGAAAAACGTGTTAACCGTGTTCTTGACGAAGTACGTAATGCTTAATCTTCATACTAATAAAAGGGTTGCTCTATAACGGGCAATCTTTTTTTATTTATAGGTGCTGTTAAATAGGATTGTTGATACTTGAAAAGTATAGTTATTGTGCCAGCACTTTGAATAAAGAATCAACAGTATCCATTAACATAGCCTATTTATAAGCGAAGGCGGGTAATGAAACAAGAAAATTTTTAACAGCCAAAAAGGAAATTGTCTGTTAAAATAGATGAAGATACAGCTATGAGATGTGCTACGGAATCGGAGGTATTTAGCATGAAAAAAGAATTTGTTGTCATCGGATTAGGTCGTTTTGGAGGTAGTATAGTCAATGAGCTTGTACATCAAGGTGCAGATGTAATGGCCATTGATAAGCATCCAGAACGTGTCGATGAATTTGCAGCAATTGCCACCCAAGCTGTTGTAGCTGATACAACAGATGAGTCTGTTTTAAAGTCATTAGGGATTCGGAATTTTGAACATGTCATCGTGGCAATAGGAGATGACATTCAATCTAGTATTTTAACAACATTGATGTTAAAAGAAATAGGTGTACAGAAAATAACTGTAAAAGCACAGAATGATTATCATGAAAAAGTGCTTCGTAAAATAGGAGCCGACCACGTAGTGCATCCAGAACGAGATATGGGGATCCGAATTGCAAATAATATGATGTCCAATAATGTACTTGATTATTTGGAACTTTCAGAAGAACATTCAATTATGGAAATTAAGGCAAATCACCTTTTAGAGGGGCATACGATTATTGGATTAGATATTCGTGTACGCTATGGTGTTAACATTGTAGCGATTAAACGAGAAACAGAAATTATTGTTTCACCACAG
>DATMJF010000238.1:0-3510 GCA_035554455.1 Rummeliibacillus sp. | reverse complement strand
ATAATACCGAATACGTTTAATAGAGATTGGGGGATTACGGGTGAATCAATATATACTCCAAGTGAAAGATGCGATGAAAAGTCAACATTTTAAAAGTGCAGAAGTGGTTGCAGGGGAAAATGGATTACAAAAGATTTTTAAATGGGTTCATGTAGTAGAGATTCTCCAAATTGAAAACTTATTAGCTGGTCATGAACTGATCTTATCGACTGGGATTAGCTTAAAAGAAAGTAATCAGCAATTTTTAGTTTTTGTAAAATCATTAATTGATTCCAATTGTGCTGGCTTATGTATTGAATACGGAAGTTACATTCGATCAATCCCTAAAGAAATTATTGCGTTAGCAAATGCTCATGATTTTCCAATTATTGTTTTTCATGAAGTCGTATCGTTTGTCAGTATTACACAGGATTTACATAGTTTAATTATGAATCAACAGTATTTAATGATATCTACCCTTGAAGCCTATTCTCAGCAACTGAATAAGAGTGCTTTAAGTGATCAAAACATCGACGGCATTTTAAAAGATATGCACCGTCATATAAACAGTCAAATTATGCTCAATATTCAGGGAAGAGAACCGATTTTTTATCCCAATATGACGCAAAAAAGACGTCAAGATTTTCTAAAACTGCTTGAAAATGAGGATGAAAGTAATCTCATAAAACGACAACCGATTTTTATTCTTGATCAGCATTATGCAGATATAACGATCTTTAAAGAAGATGGGGTTTTTACAGAATTTGAGATGTTGATTTTTGATCGTACGACAACAGCACTTGCTCAAATTTTGATGCGGGCATTCTATATTGAGGAAAAGCGTGATATTGAAGATGCACAGACATTATCGTATTGGATTGACGATAAGCTAAAAAAAGAGGAAATTTATAAATATGTGCGTTCACATCATGCAAATTATGAAAATAATGGTGGGACGGTGTTTATATTATCTTCACCTCAAGCAATCCATAAATCACATGAAGACATCGTGTATAGCAAACTATATTATCGAAATTTATTTGAACGAAATGGATTTGTGCCATTCTTATTTGAACGTAAAAGCTACATTGTATTTATTTTATTAAATAAGCAAGGCTCACAAACAACGAGAGTTTATTTAAATAAAATCATCAAGGCATTAAAGGATTCTGAATTTTACGTAAAGCAACAGAAAAAGGGCTATCAATTTGCAGTTGGCAAAATTGTTTCTTGCATATCAGAAATCTCGAAGAGCTATCAAACCGCATTAGATACACTTTATATTTGTCGTAAAGTAAAGACGAACTCTTATTTTTATGATGATTTACATCTTTTTCATTTAATTTATAAATTGCAAATGCAAGTGAATTTAAAAGAGGTCGTCAATGATTATTTACAACCAATTATCGATTACGACAAACAACATAACGGACGATTGATGGAAACATTAGAAGTTTATCTACAAACAAATGGTTCGAAGCAAGAAACAGCAAATCAGCTCTTCATCGTTCGACAAACACTGTATCACCGCTTGAAAAAGCTTGAAACATTGCTAGGTAAAGAGTTTATGTCTGGTCATAATCGTATTACACTCGAATTTATGCTTCTTGCAAATACATTAATAGAAGGTTCAGATGAAAAAAATAGATAAAGTGAGACTTCATTTCAGTGGATTGCGCTGAAAAACTTACTTTTTAAATTGGTTAGTTTTTTTAAAATAAAGATCCAGCACTTTTTGTTCGATTTTGAACAAAAAGTGCCAGATTTCTTTGTTTATTCTTCCTCTTTTTCATGCAGTAATTTAAAAATCCGTTTGAGATTGATGGCAAATAACGTTGTAGCACCTTGAATTTCCATGCGGTGGAGTCGCATTGCAACCATTATCTAAACAGTATTTTGTTTTAAGTTCTTCTAGGATAAATGAAAATTCGACGAGTTCATTGATTTGGCGAAGCATGTTATCTTTCGGCACAATTATATTGTACAGTGCCATATATGGGCTTAAGTTTAAGGATTCTTGATTTGAAATCATGGGACACCACCTGTAGTTAGTTCCTTTGATTATTAAGGAAATATCTCCTGTTTTTAAAGCTTAAGTAAGGTTTTCAATTGGGCAACGCGAGTTGATTGGAGTGGAGAGCGGCGACTCAGCGGGAAAAGCGAGAAGGTCGAGACCCCACAGGAGCATAGCGACGAGGAGGCTCGACCTCGCCCGCGGAAAGCGTCCGCTCGGAACGGAAATCATCGGATTCTAAGAAAAAAGCGAATACTTGTTAATCAGCCTTTTTCATTGCCCTCCTTCAGTGATAGTCAAACTACAACTGACTGTAGGATAAATCATATATTCATAAAATCCCTCATACTATTTTAATGACCGAAGTAGATTGACATTTTATAAGTTACCAAATTATAATTAATCTAAATTTTCTAAAAATTCTTTCATCTTGGTGACTTAAAGCTTATTAGGGAATAAACCAATTGAGGGGGAAATCTCATGTATACGTGTAACAAGAGTAGACTTGAAGGAACGCTTAATGAGTTTAGTTCGTTTGGTAAGACACCTAATAATGGTGTAACACGGCTTTGTTTCTCACAAGAAGACGTACAGGCAAGAAACTATTTTCGCAAGTGCTGTGAAGAATTAGGGTTAGATGTTGTGTGGGATGATATGGGGAATATGTATGCAAAACTTGAGGGTAAAAAGGACATACCTCCAATCGTCATTGGTTCACATCTAGACTCAGTAGAAAAAGGCGGACGGTTTGATGGAGTTTTAGGCGTTTTAACAGGACTTGAAGTCGTTAAAACGTTAATTGATCACAAAGAAAAGCTGGATGCACCAATTGTTATCATGAACTTTACCAATGAAGAGGGTGCAAGATTCGACCCAGCGATGATGAGCTCAGGCGTTTTAGCAAATAAGTTTGACAAGGAAAGAATGCTACGCTCAACAGACAAAAATGGTGTGACATTTAAAGATGCACTCGAAGCGAGTGGCTATGTTGGCGATGAGTCTAATCGACTTAAGAAAGCGCTTGCATATTTAGAATTGCATATCGAACAAGGTCCAGTGCTTGAAAGTGAAGATGTTGAGATTGGGGTAGTTGAGGGCGTTCTAGGCATGGTGTGTTACGAAATAACAATCACTGGTGAGTCAAATCATGCAGGTACAACACCAATGCACTTACGAAAAGACCCCTTCTTTTTAGCGACAGAATTAATTACAGAAATGCGGAAGCAATTAAGTGACATTGATGAATCACTCGTATATACGATGGGGCGAGTTCATGTGACACCGAATATTCATACAGTGATTCCTGATAAAGTTGTGTTTACATTAGAGGCACGTCATCAAGATCCAGCGAAGATTAAAGAAGTTGAAGATGTAATTTTTGGTATGCCAGAAGAAGAAAATGGCTGTAAGGTTTCCTTTGAAAAGTTATGGAGTCGCGATACTGTACAATTTGATGAGTCAATTTGTGCTCATGTTCAGAATGCATGTAAGGAATATAGTTATTCTTTCAAACGTAT
>DATMJF010000237.1:0-3496 GCA_035554455.1 Rummeliibacillus sp. | reverse complement strand
AGACTCTTATGGTCTAGAGACGTATTCACCCTATCTTGATCGTGATTTAGAAGATGTAGCAGTTTATGATGGTGGAGATCTTGAATTACCACTTGGTAATACACAAAAAACAATGGATGAAATTTTAGAATATACTCGTTCTCTTGTAGCGGATAATAAAAAATTTGTAATGGTAGGTGGAGAGCATTTAGTAAGTTTTCCAACAATCCAAGCAGTTTTTGAACAATATCCTGACTTACATGTGATTCATATTGATGCACATACAGATTTACGTGAAGACTATATGGGAGAAAAACTATCTCATGCTTCTGTCATTCGCCGTTGTCATGAATTCTTAGGAGACGGAAGAATATTCCAATTCGGAATTCGTTCAGGTTTAAAAGAAGAATTTGAATGGTCAAAAAAACATACGTATATGGAACGTTTTTCAATCGATACACTTGGCGAAGTTGTGAATGATTTAAAAGATCTTCCCGTATATGTAACAATTGATTTAGATGTATTAGATCCAGGTACTTTCCCAGGAACAGGAACTCCAGAACCAGGTGGTATTACTTACAAAGAGTTGTTAAATGGTCTACAACAAGTATCAAAATTAAACAATATTGTCGCAGCAGATGTCGTTGAACTATCACCACAATATGATCCTTCAGGTGCATCAACTGCCATTGCATGTAAAACAATTCGTGAAATGTTATTAACTGTTGGTAAATAGCTTTCAATACTGTGGGTAGCAGCATACTGGTATATTAAACAAAACTATATCAATAAAGTCACACGTCATCATCGTGTGGCTTTTTTTTATATATATTTTAGGTCCAATTGCGATTTCAGGTGTTCTATCCTCAGTTTTGATCAGGTATTCGAGATTTCATGTGTAACATCCGCGATTCCCACAATTTAAGTCCCGCCTTGAAGCGGATTCGTAGAAGCAGTTCTAATTACTCTTATCATCTGTGTTGAAAAAGCATAATTTTTTTGAAATCAATGACGGAATTATGATTTTAAGCATCCAGAGGGGGAATCAGAGAATTTTTAGAACCATACATTTATAATAATTATTCATATATAATTATCTGAAGATTATAAAAATGAATTACATATTAGTATTTAATTAAGGCTTTTATAACTGTATTTATATGGGAAATTAAAATATTTGTATGCTATTTTCATATTATTAATTAAAAAAGTATTTAAAAAATTTATATTTATGATATTATATTCATAAATATAAATTAATTTTTATTCAGAAAATTATTGGAGGAATACTATTGGAAAGTTGGCTCGATTTATATGACAATATGGGGAATTATTTAGCACCAAGTACGGCAAAGGATCACCCCAACCTACCCGTAGTAAAAGAAGAAGGTTGCTATTATTACGGGGCAGACGGTAAAAAATATCTAGACTTCACATCAGGCATCGCCGTTGCTAACACTGGACATCGTCATCCAAAAATCGTGCAAAGCATTAAGGATGCTGCAGATCAATTAATACATGGACCATCTGGTGTTATCATGTATGAATCGATTTTAGAACTCTCCAAACAACTGGGTGAAATACTACCAGGAGATTTAGATTGTTTCTTCTATGGGAATAGCGGTACAGAAGCGATTGAAGGGGCATTAAAGCTTGCAAAATTTACTACTGAGCGTCCATATGTGATTTCATTCACAGGTTGTTTCCATGGACGCTCAATGGGGGCACTTGGTGTAACAACATCAAAAAGCAAGTATCGTAAATTTATGCAGCCATCGCATTTGTCTTACCAAATTCCATATGCAAATGTGAAGGAAGCACCTGTTGGAGTTGATCCAGTCACATATGTTGTGGACAAACTTGAACATGATTTTGGTCAATTATTCAAACATCAAGTAACACCTGAAGAAGTAGCAGCCGTTATTGTTGAACCAGTACTTGGTGAAGGTGGCTATGTTATTCCGCCAAAAGAATGGCTACAGAAAATTCGCGAAGTATGTGACCGTCATGGGATGCTACTAATCTTTGATGAAGTACAAACTGGATTTGGTCGAACTGGCGAATGGTTTGCAGCTCAAACATTTGACGTAACACCAGATATTATGGCAATCGCCAAAGGAATTGCATCAGGGCTTCCATTAAGTGCAACAGTCGCTAGTCACAATTTAATGGAAAAATGGCCAATTGGTTCTCATGGTACAACATTTGGTGGAAATCCAATTGCTTGTTCAGTTGCATTAACTACACTGGAAGTTTTCAAAGAAGAAAATCTCATTGAAAACTCTAAAGTAGTAGGTGCATACGCAGTTGAGCAATCAAAAGCAATTCAAGCCAAATATGAATGTATCGGCGAAGTTCGTGCAACAGGATTGATGATTGGGATTGATGTTATTGATCCAAAAACAGGACATGCCGATGGCAAAGCGCTTAAACAAATTTTAGATTTAGCGCTTGAAGAAGGTGTATTGTTCTATCTTTGCGGTAACGAAGGAGAAGTAATCCGAATGATTCCGCCACTTACAGTTACAAAAGAACAAATTGATGATGGGTTAAACATGTTAGATCAAGCATTACAAAAATATACGAATGAATTGAAATAAAGGAGTTTTTAATATGAAAATGAAGAAAAAATGGTTATTCGCAGCAACAGCAGTTTTAGCACTATCACTTGCAGGATGTGGATCAAAAGATACGAAGAATTCAGCTGATAATGGTTCTGGTGATACTAAAGAGAATAGAGTATTAGTTATGGGTACAGCTGCAGACTATGCACCTTTTGAATATATCGATGCAAAAGTTTCTGATGACATTATCGGTTTTGATATTGATCTTGCAAAAGCTGCTACAGAAAAAATGGGTTATCAACTACAAGTGAAAGATATGGAATTCAATAGTTTAATACCAGCGCTTCAAGCAGATAAAGTAGACTTTGTTCTAGCTGGAATGACACCAAATAAAGAACGTGATAAAGTAGTAGATTTCTCTAAATCTTACTATGATACAAAAGAATATATGTTAACTAAAAAAGATAGCGGTATTAAATCTGATGCTGATTTAGCAGGTAAAAAACTGGGCGTACAAACATCTTCTATCCAAGAAGATTTAGCAAAATCTTTAGCAAAAAAAATCAAAGGCATTAATATTGAAAGTCGTGACCGTATCCCTGAGCTAGTACAAGAAGTTAAATTAGGTCGTATCGATGCATTAATCACTGAAGACATTGTTGCAGAAAACTATTTAAAACAAAATAAGGACCTATCATACTATGTCATTCAAAACCAAGAAGACCAATCAAAAGCAGCTGCATTCCAAGAAGGAAGTAAACTAACTGCAGAATTCAATAAAGCCTTAGATGAGTTAAATAAAGAAGGCAAAGTTGATGAATTAAAAGCTAAATGGTTTAGAGTGAAATAATCTTTAAAATTACATTGTTTCAAAAGCATAAGAACCTCATTTCTTAATGTAAGTCAAACATAAAGAAATGGGGCTTTTTTGTGTGGATTTTCTATTATTCTTA
>DATMJF010000236.1:0-3130 GCA_035554455.1 Rummeliibacillus sp. | reverse complement strand
CAAGGTCTTAAACCAATGGCAAAATTCTTAGGATTTGCTGTTGGAGGCGTCCCACCTGAAGTAATGGGAATTGGCCCAATTGTAGCAGTTCCAAAAGCGCTGAAAATCGCAGGACTATCAATTGAAGATATCGATTTATGGGAAATTAACGAAGCATTTGCTTCTCAATCTATTCAAGTCGTACGTGAATTAGGCATCGATTTAGAAAAAGTAAATGTTAATGGTGGTGCGATTGCGCTAGGACACCCGCTAGGCGCAACAGGTACAGTATTAACTCTAAAGCTAATACATGAGTTAAAACGTCAAGGTAAAAAATACGGTGTAGTCACAATGTGTATCGGTGGCGGTATGGGCGCAGCAGGCGTATTTGAAATTCTCTAAATTCTTTCAAAAAAGAGAATCAAACAAAGGGGAGAAATAAATATGGCAGAAAATACTTTAAACCTAATTAAAGGTGGTAGCTTTTTAACAGAGGATATTGATCCTGGGCGCGTATTTACTCCAGAAGATTTTACAGATGAACATAAAATGATTGCGAAAACGACTGAAGATTATGTAGAAAACGAGGTATTACCAGTTGTTGATAAGTTAGAGAACCATGAATTTGAAAACTCCGTTCGTCTATTGAAAAAAGCGGGTGAGCTTGGATTATTAGCAGCTGATGTACCGGAAGAATATGAAGGGCTTGGTCTAGACAAAATTTCTTCAGCTCTTATTGCTGAAAGAATGTCTGTAGCAGGTGGCTTCTCGATCACTCATGGTGCACACGTAGGAATTGGTTCATTACCAATCGTATTATTCGGTAATGAAGATCAAAAACAAAAATACCTACCAAAATTAGCGTCTGGTGAGCTCATTGCAGCTTATGCTCTTACAGAACCGGGTTCAGGATCTGATGCTTTGGGTGCGAAAACAACTGCAAAATTGAATGCAGAGGGTACTCACTATATTTTAAATGGTGAAAAACAATGGATTACTAACTCAGGGTTTGCGGATGTCTTTGTAGTCTATGCTAAAATCGATGGCGATAAATTCTCAGCATTTATCGTTGAACGTGTATATCCAGGTGTATCAACTGGTGCAGAAGAGAAGAAAATGGGGATTAAATCATCTTCAACACGTACTTTAATTTTAGAAGATGTAGCAGTACCTGTTGAAAACTTATTGGGTGAAGTAGGACGTGGCCATGTCATTGCCTTCAATATTCTCAATATCGGTCGTTACAAATTAGGTGTAGGTTCAATCGGTGCTTCAAAACGTGCACTTGAATTGGCTATTTCTTATACAAACCAACGTCAACAATTTAATACACCAATTTCATCATTCAATTTAACAAAAGAAAAACTAGCGACAATGGCTTCTAAATTATATGCTTCAGAATCACTAATCTATCGTACAGTTGGCTACTTTGAAGATCGTATGAGTCAATTAAGTGAAGAAGACAAGAATGATGGCAAAGCAATTGCAGCATCGATCGCTGAATACGCAATTGAATGCTCTATTAACAAAGTATTTGGTTCTGAAACATTAGATTATATCGCGGACGAAGCAGTACAATTACACGGTGGTTATGGATATATGCAAGAATACGAAGTAGAACGTATTTATCGTGATTCTCGTATTAATCGTATTTTCGAAGGAACAAATGAAATCAACCGTCTAATAGTTCCGGGTACATTCGTGAAAAAAGCGATGAAAGGCGAGCTACCACTTCTACAACAAGCACAAAGCTTACAATCGGAATTGTTGTCTATGATGCCTGAAGAAATCAGTGATGAGCCATTAGCACAAGAAAAATATTTAGTGAAAATGGCAAAGAAAATTGCATTACTTGCAGCTGGAACTGCTGTACAACGTTTTGGTCCAAAACTAGAAGTAGAACAAGAAATATTAGTTAATATTGCTAACATTGCAAACCAACTATTCGCGATGGAGTCAGTAGTTCTTCGTACAGAAAAAGCAATTACTCGTGATGGAGTAGAGAAGGCTACACAAAAAGTACTTTATACAGAAATCTTCAGCCAAGAAGCATTTGCTGAAATCGAAAAAGAAGCAAAAGAGACAATCATAGCTTCTGCAGAAGGTGACGAAGCACGTATGTTGCTATCTGCAATGCGTAAACTTACTCGTTTCACACCATACAACTTAATCACTAAAAAACGTCAAGCTTCGGTTAAGTTAATTGCATCAGAAAAATTCACTGTTTAATAAATAAAAATGTATAATAAATGTGAAATCCGGTCATGTTAATTTATGATCGGATTTCTTGCGTGTAAACGGAAGACTCTCTACAATTGAGTGAGAAAGAAATCCAGTTTAAAAGGAGCTTTTATATGACGATCAAAATGATTCACTATCCGAAATGTACAACTTGTAGAAAAGCACAAGCTTGGCTAAAAGAAAATAGCGTTGAATTCACCCCACAGCATATTGTAGAAGAAACACCTACAAAAGAAGAACTAACAAGTTACTGGAAAATGAGTGGTCTACCATTAAAAAAATTCTTTAATACATCAGGAATGAAGTATCGTGAACTGCAATTAAAAGATCGCCTAAATGAAATGTCTGATGATGAACAGTTAGATTTACTCGCTTCAGATGGAATGTTAATAAAAAGACCGATTGTCACAGATGGTCAAAAAATAACATTGGGATTTAAAGAAAATGAATTTGAAAATACGTGGAAATAAGAATTGAATGACTTGTTTTTATATTAAGAATATGTCAAAATTGAAGTGTATATTAATACATATTTGGAGGGTTAATTTGATGAGCATACCAGCAGAATTACGTTACTCAGAAGAACACGAATGGGTCAAAACAGAAGATGGCAAAGTACGCATTGGTATTACAGAATTTGCACAATCTGAACTTGGTGATATCGTATTCGTTGAACTACCTCAAGTAGGGGACGAATTAGTAGCAGATGAACCATTTGGTAGTGTTGAATCTGTAAAAACAGTTTCAGAACTTTATGCACCCGTTTCAGGTAAAGTGGTTGAAATCAACGAAGAATTAGAAGACAACCCAGAATTCGTAAACGAATCTCCATATGAAAAAGCTTGGATGGTCGTTATTGAACCAACTGATGCTTCTCAAATCGAAAATTTACTTACAGCTGAAAAATACG
>DATMJF010000235.1:0-5209 GCA_035554455.1 Rummeliibacillus sp. | reverse complement strand
TTACTACAGATACAAGTGGTGTAAGAAGCTGATGCACTTGTGGTAGGACGATGGTGTCGCCTGCTTCGTTCATGCCTTCCATAGAGATGATGCATGGGTTAGCGCCACGTGCTACGACTTCTTTGACGTTTCCACGAAGGTTCAGGCTCACGTCTTTTTGAGTGATTAGAGCGAATACTGGCGTGCCATCTTCAATTAGCGCGATTGTACCGTGTTTTAGTTCGCCACCTGCAAATCCTTCTGCTTGGATGTAAGAGATTTCTTTTAGTTTTAATGCACCTTCAAGACTCAAATAGTAGTCTACGATACGACCTATGAAGAATGCGTTACGAGTTGTTGCTAAGAAATCATCTGCGATTTTTTCCATTGCACCTTTGTCATCAACGATAGATTGGATGCCATTAGCAGCAATGGCAAGTTCCGCTTTTAGGTCAAAGTCTAGTTGTTTACCTTGTGATTGTGCTTCTACATAGGCAACAATTGCTAGCACTGCTACTTGGGCTACGTAAGCCTTTGTTGATGCTACGGCAATTTCAGGACCTGCATGTAAAAGCAAAGTGTAATCTGCTTCACGAGATAAAGTAGAGCCCGGTACATTTGTAATTGTTAATGCTGGGTAGCCAAGTTCTTTAATCTTCACTAGCACTTGGCGACTGTCGGCAGTTTCACCTGATTGTGATATGAAGATGAAGAATGGTTTTTTCGATAATAGCGGCATGTTGTAGCCAAATTCACTTGAAATATGAACTTCTACAGGAATGCCTGCGATTTTTTCAAAATATTGTTTCCCAACAAGACCAGCATGATAGCTTGTGCCAGCTGCAATAATATATAAACGATCGGCTTCATGTAATGCTTTCGCAATTTCAGAAGGGATAGATAATTCGCCTTCTTCGTTTTGATAAGCTTGGATAATTTTACGGACAACAACTGGTTGTTCGTCAATTTCTTTTAGCATGTAGTGAGGATATGTGCCTTTTTCGATATCGCTCATATCTAACTCAGCTGTATAAGGTGCACGTTCTACTACAGTGCCATCTAGTTTTTTGATCGTTACAGATTCTTTCGTTACGATGACAATTTCTTTGTCATGTAATTCGATAAATTGGCTTGTTACTTGTAACATAGCCATTGCATCTGATGCAACAACATTAAAGCCTTCACCTACACCCACAAGTAATGGGCTTTTGTTTTTCGCTACAAAGATTGTGTCTGGATCTTCTGCATCCAATAATGCAAGTGCATAAGAACCGTGTACAAGTGTTAATGCGTGACGGAAAGCTTCTTCAGTTGTCATACCGTCCTTCACGAATTTTTCTACAAGTTGTACAAGTACTTCTGTATCTGTTTCAGATTGCATTTCAACACCTTGTAAAAATTCGTCTTGTAATAGGTGATAATTTTCTAATACCCCATTGTGTACTAAAGTGAAACGACCTGAAGCACTTTGGTGGGGATGAGCATTGCGACGGTTTGGTACACCATGAGTTGCCCAACGTGTATGTCCAATCCCAACAGTTGCTTCTACTGTAGGATCTACTACTTTACGTAAATCTGCAATACGACCTTTTTCTTTAAAAACGGATACACCTTCAGCATTACTTAAAGCAATACCAGCCGAATCATATCCGCGATACTCTAGTTTTTCTAAACCTTTTAATAAAATTTCTTTGGCATCCAAAAAGCCATTATATCCAACAATTCCACACATATATTTTTCCTCCGAGCTTCGCAAAATTAGCCACAAGAAATCTACTTCTCCTAAATAGGCGAAGTACATGAATATTGCAGCTGCTATTTTGCCTTCTTACTCCCTTTGTCTACTCAATTGCTCGAGTAATTTAAAAGTAAGATAACGATCGGGCATTGGCGATCGGGAGGTATCCGCCGAAATTTTCGATACTCCTCCACCTCGTCTACTGAAGATTGTGCGCTCTATTTCTTCAGTACTGGCGCTATAACTGTTTTCCGATTTTATGCTTCAATACGATCCTCCTTAGCAATATACTAATTCATCTTAAAGGTTAGACCTTTTAAATTCATCAGCAGTTTCATCATACTGAAAACACTTTCCATAGTCAATTACAAACATGCATTGAAAAGGTTTACAATTTCAAAAAATAATTAATCATTATATAATACGCAACATATTCCAATTTTGTTGCACTTTTTATAAAAAAGATTCCTTTTTACTATTCCTACTTAATCTACAATTAAATTAGTCCCTCATCTCAAGATTAGTGGCTTTAGTTCATTTTTATCCTATACTTTATATCCTTCCTCAAGAGAGAATTTTTAAACATAAGGCTATGTTAAAATCTTTTATGCACAATAACTATTCCTTTCAAATACCAGCAATCAAAGTTAACAGCGCCAAACATAAAAAAAGAGATATCCTCAAAAATTTACTTTGGGAATATCTCCTTTGCTATTTTTCATTAGAATATATGGGAATCACAAAAATGCTTTTCTGTATTTATGTAATCCCTCTTCTAATCATTTGTAAATGAATTAATCTTTTAATTCCATTTCATCACGAACGACATCAGCAATTCGTGTGCAATACGTTTCGCAAAGTTCACTTGATGGTGCTTCCACCATAACGCGAACTAATGGTTCTGTACCTGAAGGTCTGACTAAGACACGTCCATCGCCATTCATTTCTTGTTCAACTTGTGCAATGATTGCCGCTACTTTTTCATTTTCTTTCACAGCATGTTTATCCGTAACACGAACGTTAATTAGTTTTTGTGGGAAAACAGTCATTTCAGAAGCAAGTTCTGATAATTTTTTGCCTGTCACTTTCATCGTATTGACTAACTGTAATCCTGTAAGTAAACCATCACCTGTAGTGTTATGGTCTAAAAATACGATATGGCCAGATTGTTCGCCACCAACGTTGTAATTACCTGCACGCATAGCTTCTACGACGTAACGGTCGCCTACTTTTGTTTGTACGCTATGCATGCCATGTTCTTCTAAACCTTTGTAGAAGCCCATATTACTCATAACTGTTGATACAACTGTATCTTGTTTTAGCATACCTTTTTCGTGTAAATGCTTTGCGCAAATGTACATGATTTGGTCGCCATCAACAATTTGTCCATTTTCATCAACTGCGATTAAACGGTCACCATCGCCATCAAATGCTAATCCTATATTAGCACCTTTTTCCAATACGAATTTCGCGAGATTTTCTGGATGTGTAGAACCAACACCATCATTAATATTTAAACCGTTTGGAGAAGATCCCATTGTTGATAAATCTGCTTCTAAATCTGCAAACAAATGTGTAGCCAATGATGATGTTGCACCATTAGCACAGTCTAATGCAATATGGATATCTGTAAAATCTTCAAAAACAGTTTGTTTTAAATATTGAATGTATTTTTGACCACCTTCAAAGTAATCGCTAACTGAACCTAGATCTGCTCCAGTAGGGCGAGGTAGTTCATCATGTTCTTGGTCTAGTAAAGCTTCAATTTCTTCTTCTTCTGCATCTGAAAGTTTAAAGCCATCTGGACCAAAGAATTTAATGCCGTTATCTGCTACAGGATTGTGAGATGCTGAAATCATCACACCTGCTTGAGCACTCATTACTCTTGTTAAATAAGCAACCCCTGGTGTGCTAATAACACCTAAACGCATTACTTCTGCTCCTACTGATAATAGGCCTGCAACAAGTGCACCTTCTAACATTTCACCAGAAATACGAGTATCTCGTCCTATTAATACTTTCGGACGATCTGTGGTTTCTTTCGTTAAAACGTATCCACCAAAACGTCCCAATTTAAACGCTAACTCAGGTGTTAGCTCACTATTGGCGACTCCGCGGACGCCGTCTGTTCCGAAATATTTACCCATTTTGTTATTCTCTCCTTCAAAACTGTATGCAAATTTTTTACGAACTTTTTTATGAAAGTTGGCTAATTTTTAGTTTTATCGAACTTGGAGTGGCCTTCCATGTTGTTCCCGAAGGACTACTTCCTAATATCTTCAAGGTATTTGTTCCCTCTTTTACATCTTTTGCATCTACATATAATTGAATATCCGATGCTGTTATGTTCGCAATCTCTTGCTCATCGCCAGTTACAAATACTGATACATAATAATTTGTTTCATTGTCAATGGCGAATTGTTCTTTATCTAGATTTTTTACACTTACTTTCACATTGTCAATATTAGTTGTAGATGTCGTAGCACTAGTAGTTTCTTGATTATTTGTTGTTTCATCATATACATTTTGGTTGCCGCTTAATGATTTATCTAGTGTTACATGCACTTTTAATTGATTAGTTGATAACTTTGTCACACCATTCGGTTTTGACAAATTGACTGTGATATCATCTGATTTCTTTAATTTCGAAACATCTACATCGACAGGTAATGAACTGATTCTTTCAAGTTCATCTTTTGGTCCAAACAGCGTAATATGGCTCGTCTCAGCTTTCAACGATTTTACTTTTAAATTATCTTTCGGATTACCCTTTACATTTAAGGAAATTGGCACTTCCTTATTATACTCCCCAATGTCAACTTTTACTTGGACAGTTGACGGGTTAATTGTAATATCTAATTTGTTCATATCACGATCAAGTACTTTTACTGGAGCTTCCTTATTAAAGGATTCTGTCACTCCTGATTCACCAGATAACATTGCTTTTACATAAGCAATACTGTCGACCACACTTTTAGCACCAGTAACTGTAACTTCATTAGGATTCGCAGTCATTGCTTTGACAAAATAATTAGGTGCTAATTGACTTTCGTTAAAGTCAGGATCTACTTTAAAGGTCCTTGTGACTTTTTCTTCTATAGATACATCTATTGTAGATGGTTCAATTTGAATATGGAGCTTATCTGAAAAGCCCTTGTATTTAAACTTGACCTTGTGTTTTCCTATTGTTGCTTTACTTAAATCTAAGTAGACTTCATAATCCTTAATTGCCTTCGTTTGTATTACAACTGCTAATGGCCCCTTTATGGAAACATCAACTGTCTGCGGAACACCCGAAACAATTAAGTTTTTGTTATCATATAGCACTTTTACAGGAACATTATGAATCACTTCAGCTTGGCGGTCAGATGTTGTCATTGTATTATTGTCCGGACTTGTTTCAGATCTCACTGTAAAGAACATTAACAATGCCAAAGCGAGAGCGGTAATTCGTAAAAACCATGGACTATCAACTAGTTTATCCATCATTTT
>DATMJF010000234.1:0-4553 GCA_035554455.1 Rummeliibacillus sp. | reverse complement strand
ATTATACTAAGAAAAATTCGTTACAATTTGCAACGAATACAATCTCAATATTATGCGCGTGTTATTTTATAAAAATAAAATGGAGGAGGAAGAGGGATTCGAACCCCCGCGCGGTTTGACCCGCCTGTCGGTTTTCAAGACCGATCCCTTCAGCCAGACTTGGGTATTCCTCCAAAAAATATGTTGTTGTCTTACTGACAAGATATACTTTATCATCATTTTTTTATCTCGTCAATAGTTTCTTTTAAAAATTTGTGCTATTTTTTCTATACATAAAAATGGGTTACATTGTTCATTTTTAGAGTAAAGAGATTAGAAATAAGATAAGTATGGTGATCAATAAATGAGTCGTTAAGTTATTTATTAATCATCATATTTTTTGTAGGTAAATGCGAAGCATTAGACAATAATTTTATATTCTTTAAATTGAAATATCACTTAACTTTTTATAGCATACATTTTAGTTGCTTTTTTTATCAACTATTCGTATACTAGTAGTTGCCGTGCTAGGTGGGAAGGTAGCGGTGTCCTGTAACTCGCAATCCGCTTTAGCGAGACTGAATCCCTTTTTGAGGCTGTCCGTATGTATGGTCTGCCTTTTGCACGTAGCGTTGACGATTGGGTCCTGCGCAATGAGTCCCCATGAACCATGTCAGGTCCGGAAGGAAGCAGCATTAAGTGGTCTTACTCATGTGCCGCGGGGTAGCCTAATCTGAGCTAACGACAAGAGTAACGCATATGTACGGCTGTCGGGAAAAGGTGCACGGCATTAACCGTGTAAACTTCAAACTCACTTGTCTCTTTAGACAAGTGAGTTTTTTCTTTTTTATACATATACAATAAAGGTTTCCAACTGTCTCTTATGCTATAATTAAATTATTAAACTGTGATGGCAGAAAGGAGGGGAAAACGTTGACATATCAAGCTTTTTACCGAGTGTATCGTCCACAATCATTTAGAGAAATGTCAGGGCAATCTCATGTGAAACGAACACTACAAAATGCTCTCCTAGCCAATAAAACAACACATGCGTATTTATTTTCTGGTCCACGAGGTACCGGGAAAACAAGTACGGCGAAAATCTTCGCGAAAGCTTTAAATTGTGAGCACGCTCCAACTGATGAACCATGTAATGAATGTGAAACGTGTAAAAGCGTAACGAATGGTTCACATCCGGATGTTATCGAGTTTGATGCAGCGTCCAATTCAAGTGTAGATGAAATGCGTGAAATTATAGAGAAGGTTCGTTTTGCACCTGCAAGCGCCCGCTATAAGGTTTATATCATTGATGAAGTGCATATGCTTTCTACAAGTGCTTTTAACGCTTTGTTAAAAACTTTAGAAGAGCCTCCTTCTCATGTTGTTTTTATATTAGCGACGACAGAACCACATAAAATACCAGCAACCATTATTTCCCGTTGCCAACGCTTTGATTTTAAACGTTTATCTTCTATAGATATTTTAGATCGCATGAAAGTAGTGCTTGAAGATATTCATCTCCCTTATGACGAACAAGCATTAAAGGTCATTACAAAGTCTGCAGCCGGCGGTATGCGTGATGCATTAAGTATGTTAGATCAAGTAGTCTCATTTAGTGGTGAAAAACTAACTCTTGAAGATGCGTTATTTGTAACAGGGTCTATTAGTCAAGAAATCTTTTATGAATTGGCGAAAAGTTTAGCTGAAAAAGATGTAGCAAGAGTCTTAGCAATGCTAGAACAACTAATGAGTGAAGGAAAGGATGCTGTACGACTTTCTGAAGATCTTATCACGTTCTTTAGAGACTTATTATTAATTCAAACAGCACCAGATTTAGGTGATTTGCTTGAATTAGCAACGACAGATGAGAAATTTCAAACGTTAGCTAACGACTTTTCAATGGATACGCTTTATAGCTATATTGATATCCTTTCGAAAACACAACAAGAAATGCGGCTTTCGTTACATTCAAAAGTATATTTAGAAACTGCCTTATTGAAAATGTCACAATCAAATGCAGGGCGTTCAGCTATAGCCACTACAGAGAGTATTTCTGTTGATACACCACAAATTATAGATTTGCAATCGAAGATCATTGCGTTAGAATCATTAGTTCATCAAATGCAACAAGGTGGTACAATCGTTCAGAAACAGCCGCAAACACAATCTCAACCGAGACAACAAGTAAAAGCTAGTACATTTAATGTTCATGTCGGTAGGATTCAAGAAGTCTTAAAAGTAGCTACGAAACAAGATATTCAAATGATTAAAGGTGCATGGGCGGATATACTCAATCAGCTTCCAAGACCTCAAGCTGCTTTGCTAGAAGAATCAGAACCAGTGGCGGCATCGTCAAGTGCTTTTGTGCTAAAATTCAAGTATGATATACATTGTCAAATGGCAGCTGATAATCAAGAGCTGATTTCTAATTTTGGACAGTATATGGCGGGGATAACAGGGAACTTCTATGAAATAGTTTTCGTGCCAGAACAAAATTGGTTGAAAATCAGAACAGAATTTATCCAACATCATAAAATGGAAAAAAAGACTGATGAAGAAGATACAGGTGGCGAACAAGTCTCTGAGGTTGTACAATCTATTTTAGTTGAAGAACAACAAGCTTCAGAAGATCCACTTGTTTCAGAAGCCGAAAAATTATTCGGCAAAGATTTTGTGGAAATTGAAGAGTAAATTCAAATACTGGGAGGAATTTAACAATGCGTGGTATGGGTAACATGAATAATATGATGAAACAAATGCAAAAAATGCAAAAGAAAATGATGGAAGCGCAAGAAGAATTGGCAGTTCAAACTTTTGAAGGTGCAGCTAGTAATGGACTTGTAAAAGTAGTAATGAATGGTCAAAAACAAGTGCAAGAAGTTGTAATTGATCCAGAGATTGTAGACCCGGAAGATGTAGAATTATTACAAGATATGATTATCATCGCTACGAATGCTGCAATTGCTAAGGTTGATGAAACTACAAATGAAACAATGGGCCAATTCACAAAAGGAATGAACCTTCCTGGATTCTAGGGGGAATATAGGATGCATTATCCTGAACCAATATCCAAATTAATCGATAGTTTTATGAAGTTGCCAGGTATCGGGCCGAAAACCGCGTCCCGTCTGGCGTTTTTTGTGTTAACAATGCAAGAAGATACTGTACTTAATTTTGCTAAAGCTTTAATAGACGCTAAACGCAACTTAAGCTATTGCTCTGTATGTGGACATATTACGGATGTGGATCCATGCCATATATGCCAAGACCCACAACGTGATCGTTCAACAATTTGTGTAGTACAAGATACAAAAGATGTTATTGCGATGGAAAAAATGCGAGATTATCATGGCCTTTATCATGTATTACAAGGTGCCATTTCTCCAATGGACGGTATAGGTCCAGAAGATATTAATGTTCCATCTTTATTAAAAAGATTGCAAAACGAAGAAGTACAAGAACTGATATTAGCAACAAACCCTACAATAGAAGGCGAAGCTACAGCTATGTATATTTCGCGTCTTGTAAAGCCATCTGGTATTCGCACAACTCGTATCGCCCACGGTCTGCCTGTGGGAGGAGATTTAGAATATGCAGATGAAGTAACTTTATCGAAAGCGTTAGAAGGAAGACGCGAATTGTAGATTGGGGTGCAAGAGGATATGTTTTTTCGAAGACAAAAGTTGCGTAAAGAGTACGATGACAAGCTCGTTCAGTTAATGCGGTATACAAAAGAAGATTGGCAACATACACAAGAAATAGAAAACTTAATGGTTGATTATGATTTAAATATCATTGCACAACGTAAAATTGCTGAAAGTAAACACTTCTATCTATTTAAAGAAGCACGTATTCGGAAAATTTTAATTAAATAACGAATGACATACAGTATACCTGTCATATATATCAGTTACATCATATATTAATGGAGCGTGATTTATATGGCCGAGCTTGTAATCAGCTTGATAGGGATACTGTTTGTTTTTTATTGGGTTTTACGTAAACCGAAGGGGATAAGAAAGATCCTTGAATTATTTTCAAGCGTTGCATTTCGTATAACGTTATCATTTTGCGTTTTGTATGCCCTATCGTATGGTGCAGGTTATTTAGGAATATGGATTCCACTAAACTTCGCTTCAATTCTAATTGTGGCACTGCTAGGTATGCCTGGTGTAGTACTAGTAGTATGCTTAACGGGTTTTAATTACTTCTTTTTATAAAGGTATTGCATAGAATTTAATAAAGTGCTATATTAGATGAGTTGCTGATTTAAGTGGCAATAAAAACTATATCAATTCTTTAAAAAGTTATTGACTTTGAAATGCTAGATTGATATAATAATTAAGTTGCTTACGAGCGACGTATTAATTGAACATCGAAAATGATTTTATAAAGAATGTTTTTATAAAGTTGTTGACAACGAAATGTTGTTGTGATATAATAATTAAGTCGTTAAGATGACGACGAGATATGAACCTTGAAAACTGAACAAGCAAGACGTTAATCAATAAACTTTGATCACTAACTTTGTTAGTGACAAGGACAAACAATAGATATCATCTTATAGATGATAC
>DATMJF010000233.1:0-11317 GCA_035554455.1 Rummeliibacillus sp. | reverse complement strand
CGTTCCCCATAAAATGAAACATGGTACTTTTCAATTGAAAAGCACCATGTTTTAAGGTCAATAATAATACCTAATTATTATTAATATGTAATTATTTTTATTATATCATACGAAAAAAATGGAAAATATCTGTCCTTTCTCATCCAACATTATCCCCTTATGGCTTTACTTATGTATTCCAAAACATAATACGCTTCTTCCTTTCTTTTACGGGGGAAATAATTAAATTCATTCGGGCTATTGCAATATCGTTAAAAGAATGAATGCACCACCACTAAATACTAATAATAAACCCAGACTTAATATCCATCCTAAATAACTATTGAAATCTATAAAAACAATAAACGTGATAAAATACACAAAAAGACGCTTAAAAATAGACTTTTCTTCTTTAACCATTTTTAACTCTTCTTTAAATTCTGAATAACCTATAGGAATCAAACAAAATCCTAAAACCAAGAGTATAACACCTATAACGATTGGTAACATATTTACATCTTCTTTCTCTTAACTAAAGTAATTTGTTTTTTATTATAGACTATCATTCTACAAATATTCCTAAAACCTTGTTATGCTGTCATATTCCTTAATGCTGTTTAAAACGATAGTGCGTAAATCCTTTTTCATTCGCATACGTTTTAAATGCTCTCCAAGCATCTGGGCATAGCACTGTTGAAGGGGGTAATTTGCGACCAATCGCTTTATCTAATTGAGTTTTCGTTGAGTCTCTAAGTTATAATTAATAGGTTCTGTTGTGCTTCACTTGTATAATAGAGCATGCAAGTAGCCATTAAATATATAGTGCGATATTATTTTACTAATTAAATCAGTCTTCGTATCAATACTTGAATGGGATTAATCGAAAGGAGAAAGAACATTATGAAAGATAAACAAAATACTGTACCGGACAACACTGCGGTGCGAGTTGCCTTATGGCGAGCTTTGCATGTACAGATAGATTCACTGCCTCATGTGCTAGAAGACGAGGTTGGTTTAAAGCTAGTTGCTCCGGAAGATAATTGGCACAGACGCCCCGACATGGATCCAAAGAGTACAAGTGGCTTCCGAGCTTCCATCGTAGCACGCGCTCGCTTCATAGAGGATCTGGTCACTGAACAGCTTGGCCAAGGCGTCAACCAGTACGTCATACTAGGAGCCGGTCTCGACACCTTTGCAGAACGCCGTCCGGAGATTGTATCACGTATGAAGGTCTTCGAGGTCGATCAGCCTGAGACACAGAACTGGAAGAAAAAACGCCTGATTGAGCTAGGCTTTGGTATTCCTGAATGGCTACAACTCGTGCCAGTTGACTTCGAAGCAGGCTCGTCCTGGTGGGAGCAACTGAAGACAGCAGGGTTTGATGCAAGCCGCCCAGCAGTTGTGGCATCGACTGGCGTCACCCAGTATCTCACTAAGGATGCGATTTTTTCCACACTACGCCAAGTGGCAATGCTCGCTCCCGGCTCTATGCTTGCCATGACGTTCTTGCTGCCATTTGAACAAACTGAACCCGAAATTAAAAAAGATGTTGAAGAGGCGGAAAAGGGAGCGCGATCAAGCGGTACGCCTTTCATTAGCTTCTTCACACCGCAGGAGATGATTGAACTTGCCAGAGAAGCAGGTTTCCGAGAAGCCCGACATGTATCCTCCGCTGATCTTAACGAGCGCTATTTTACCGGCCGAACTGATGGTCTTTGGTTGCCAAGCGGCGAGGAATTCTTGATAGCGACAACCTAGACTCATGCATAATGGTGTCAGTCACGCAAATAATTACTCAACTTTGATTAGCCAATCTAACTGTTTTTCAAATAATAAAAGCCAGAAGAAACCAACTAAAACAGGTTTCTTCTGGTTTTTTTCATTAATTGACTTTTTTTAGAAGGTGGATTATGAGCTCTTACGCTCGCCCGAGAAAAGCGAAGCTAATTACACATGATGCAGAAAGAAGACTAATACTATTAGTATTTAAACACTTTTTCAGTACCTTATGTTTTCTTATGGTTGTTGAATACTTCATAAGAATTTGCAAAACCTATTCTTATGGAGGTGAAAAACATGAACAAAAACCAAAAATTAAGTGAGCAATTGGGTAAAGATTTCAGTGATAAACAAGCAACTCGTAAGCAACAATCGAGAGAATTCAATCAGGAATTTGCTAATGAACCATTAACAGCAACAGAAAAGTTAAATAATAAAAAGACAAAGAAGAGACAATAGATGGAAGTAGTAGGGCTTCCTCAAACGTCATTAATTAATCAACCGACACTATAAATTGTGTCGGTTTTTTATTTGAATTAATTTCATAATGGGAAATTCAAATAAAATATATGAACATTTAATGATATCCAATTTTGTTCATTGTGGAGCGAAAGAGGGCGACTCCCACGGGATCTCATTTTCAGTAGAACTAACGGATTCAAGCATATGGTTACATCATCTTTGCTTTATACAATTTGTTCTTATATATTTTTGTTCCAGTCACTCAAATATACTCGAACAGTAGAACGAGATATATTCTAATTAAGAACAGAAAAGGTCATACAAATTAAAGATAATACATTCCCCAAAAAACACCGTCTAATCGAATTATGAAAAATTACTTAATTCAACAGAGGTGTTTTTATAATCAATTGGACAAAGTAAGGCTCTATCATTAGTTTACTTTTTAAAAAGCTGCAACACTAAAAAGAACTATTAATATTAGGCTTCCTACAGTAAAAATTGAACTAATAAATACTCCAGAATATTTTAAAGCTGTACTATTTTCTTTATTTTTAATACCTATAAATCCTGTAATAAAACTTCCTATGAAACTAATTAAGCCCAGAATCAATGCTATATACGTTACAATTATTCTGCTGTTTGTCATTTCACCATTAACATTTCCTAAATATTGGCCTGTGATCAACAATATTACTCCTAAAAGGCTTAAAAAAAGTGATTTCTTCATAAAAACTCCTTTCTAAATTTTAATTACATTATTTATAATTTATTCATTTAATTGTAATTATAACACGTTGGGATTTTGTGTTCATATTTGGAATATTAAGGGTTATTCGAAACTCGGGATTTTATGAACAAAAATGCATTGTAGGCGCTAAAACTGATAAAGTGTCGGTACGTTCTAGACTAACAATCCATTTAAAACAAGCGGAGAATAGCATAGTGGTTAATGTATTAGAACATATTTTTGCTGAATTATTTAAGATAGATATACATAAAAAATAGTAGTTCGCTAAGTGCAAACTACTATTAAAGTTTCTTTATTATTACATACTAATTTGAAATTTAATCATAAAAACGTGGAAGCTGAGACCCTGCACGTATCGGGTGGTCATCCGTTTTTAATGGATAAATATGGATAATCAACACGCATGTTTTTATAACGAACTCTACATGGAATGTTACAACTTAATGTAGAATATTATATTCGCATTAAGTTATTAGAAACATCTAATGTTATTTCACAAACTGAAAGGAAATTGAAAAAGAACTGAAACTTTTCTCATTAAACTTCAATCTTACTTAAAAAATGAAAGAAAAATGAAATTTTCCAAATGAAATACTTTGTTAAAATAATAAGCGTAAATACAAAAAAGTGTTGACACATGGAGAAAAATGTATTCTTCAAGATATAGTGGGGGAAAAAATGAGCTTAGAAAAACAATTAATAAATAAGATATATTATAAAACATTCCTAATGGAGAATGAAACACATCCACCTCTTCAAGTACTTGGAGAAGCTTATTTTAACGAACAAAAAAATGAGATTTCAGATGGATCTTATATTCGTTTTGCACAAGGTGAATTTTATTATCACTATCAAGATTTTGAATCAGCTATTTTTAAATGGGAGAAAGTCAATAATGAATTAGCACCATGGGCACAAAAAAACATTGCGGATGCTTACTTCGAACTTAACCAATTATCAGTTGCTGAAAATGTTTATACTTCCGTTACTACTGATAACAAAATACTTATGACTGAAATTGCACTGCAATTACTTTCACTTTACATCGAGCAAAATAAACTTGACTCAGCTTTCGCTGTTATTAAAGAAGCAGTTTCTTTAAATCCCGATTATCCAAACGTCACAACAATTGCACGTTCCTTTTATGAAGAGCAGCAAGATTTTAGAAGTGCAGTAGAGCTTGCTGTGAATGAGTTAATTCGAACAGAATCTTTCCCATGGTTTGAGGTTCTAAAAGAATATATTGATAAAGGATTTACTAAGGCCATTTCACCAGATTATTTTTATGAAGTATTAGTTACATTAAATAATGTAGACCAAGTACAATTTACGCAAATTGTTTCATCGCTTTGGCACAGCTATAATAATGAACAAACTTATTTATTATGGCTTAAAACAATAAATGAATTTTTCTTACATATCGAAATACAGTCGTCCGATATATGGGACAAAATTTCTTCTCTTTACGAAGTAACGTACTTTGACTTAATTCAAGGTCAATATATGCTGAGTCACTTACACGATATCATGCCGAATCTTTTAACAAATTGGTTAAAGGTAGCCAATCCGTCTAAGTCTGTATTTCCATCTTCAGCAGTATTGGTATGGGATGAGATTTTCCCTTCCCAAATAGATTCAGCAGATATAAAACATGCAGAAAACACCCTGTCATATTCTACTAAATTCACAGATGGATTAGAGTATAGCTTACACCTTTTTGATTCTATTACACAGTGGGCAGAAAAACATGATTTAGATATGGGTCATCGATTTAGATGGTTAGTTGGCGAGCTTGCAGATTTAAGAACAAATCGACTTTTAGTAACTGGCACTTCAGGAAACGGAAAAGCTTCATTTATTAACTCTATACTAGGAGAAAATATATTAGAAAACTCAATGTCAAATGTAGTTGTCTTAAAAAATGACGCTCATACAGAAATTAGCGCTATAACAAATAAAGCAATTACAACAACTGAGAATTTCTCTGATTACCATAATATGCTGTCTCAACAACGCCAAACATATAGAGATAGAGCATGTGTTGAATTAAAATTACCATGCAGATTTTTAGGTGAAAATAAACTTACATTAGTTGTTACACCTAGCTTTAATAGGAACAACGACAATAGAGATGAGACATTCGAATATTTAAATTCTGTAGACGAATTATTATTCGTATTGAATGCGGATTCACCATTTACTGACAAAGAACGTGATATTCTATTAAGTATTCAAGAACATACACCAAATCTACAAATTCATTTCTTATTAAATAAAATCGATAACATTTACAGTGAAGCAGAAGTAAAAAGGGTAATACATGATACACAAGCGAGAGTAAACGCATATTTCCCGCATGCTAGAATTTTCTCTTACTCTTCGTTATATACAAATAATCATCAACTAAACGATTTAACTGAGTTTATTCATTTTAACTTTAACCATAAAAATATCGATGCAGAACGTACTGAAAAGCTATTGTTTTTCATTCGAAAAACAATTACATATCTTTTGGAAAAACGCATCGAGATGGAAAATAACCTAGAGGATTCTATTAATTGGAATGAAGGTATGTTAGTTAAACTAAATGGTTTTATTAATAACCTTACTGATTTTGAGAAGGAAAAAATTCATTTAATTACAGAATCATATCGTACAATGAAAAACGAAATTACTAATGATCTTGCAGAACATATTCCGAAACTATTGCAGAGTTGTTCTGATTTAATTAGTGAAGAAAGCGATTTTGGGCACATTGATATTGAACTAAATACAGCGATGAACGAAAGAGTTCAAGAATATCTAGAACAAACTGTGTTACCTAATCTTGCTCGCTCCATGCAAAATTGGATCGCAACTTCTAATAACGAGTTCCTTCAAAGTCAATCGTACTTAGAAGAAATCAGTGAAGGACTTAATTCTTTATATGGTGAAAATCGATTACAGTTAGAATGTGACTTTAAAGTGCTTGATGACTGGCGCAGAGATACTGATAGAATGACAACTAGAATACAAATGGAAGAAGTAAATATCTTACGCCGATTTACACCAGCACAATTATTACTGAAAAGTGCCGGTAAATTATTTGGAGTTCTTCCTAAAAATAAAGCTCTTGTTTATAACAAATACAAACAGTATTTAGAAAATGAAGATTATATCGATGTAACGGCTTCTATTATGAACAATCTTTTCTTGCAATTTGAGCTATTTGAAAACGCACAAGAGCGGGATATTAATATGTTCTTTAGAAATCCATTTGGCGCGTTGGAACAAGCTGTAGAAAACACTCATATAGAAATACAAGAAAAACAAGATTCACTGCAACAAATGAAATCAAATCCTGAAGTTTATCATGATTCTATAACGCTCTTTGAATTGAGATTACGTCAATGTGAAGTAATCTTAAATATAGGGGAGGATAATTCCTATAAAGATTTAATTTTAGAAACAAACATATAGTAAACAAAAAGTAACTCCAAAATATACAATAAAAGTTGATTTTGGAGTTATTTTTTGTTTGCTTCCTTTTTTTCGGTTCGCTGCAACTAGATTTTTTCTAATTATATTGAATATATAGGAATATTGGATAGATTTAATTATGCTAAGAGGCATACAATGACTTTCATTTAAATAAACGAAATAGAACCAGTTATCAAAAAATAGATAACTGGTTCTTTATTTTCTTAGTTTTCAATTTGATTTGAAGTGTTAGTGATGGAAGTCGTCAGTTATTAGGTATCCATATCCGCCATCTGATCTAGTTCCAAAGGCAAAAAAGCATATTCTCCGTCCTTAATAATCTCACATTTACGAACTGGAATAGGGCGTTTAAAAATGGGCCCATCTATTACTGTGGTATGGAACTCTCCACCTTCTCCGCAGGGGTCAATACCACGAGCTTCAAGCTCCTTCACGTATTCATGGGTTAACGTTCGCCCTAAATCGTCTTCTCGCATGCCAAGTGATAAATTAACAGTTACAATGATCGTTACAAAACCTAGATTTACGAACTCTTCGACAGCTTCACGATGGTTCATTTCCCATAAAGGCATCCCAAGCTTTAATCCAGCATTCTTCGTGACCTTATCATGCCAACAGCCATGAGCAGGCATATCTAAGTCTCCAGTTACTAATACTTCTGCACCTTGATTTTTAGCTTGGTTTAAAAGGCGCATAAATACTTTTTCATAATCTGCCCAACTTGCAGCTGCTGTATATACGGGCAAACCTATAGATTTAGCTTGAGCACGTATGAATTCCAGAGACATTCCATGGGATCTGGAACGTTTCCCTTCATCCTCCAGCATCACGATCAGTCCAATCGCTTCTCCCGTATTCGCTGCTTTATACAGAGCTAAGACACTATCTTTTCCTCCGCTAAAAGAAGCTATAAATTTATGCCCGCGAGCACTATTTTTCCAATCCATTACTTCTGCCATTCGTATCTTGCCCCTTTATTTTAATGACTTTTTCACGATACCTGTTATTAGTTCGATTTCATATATGAGTTTTCATAGCTCTATTTGTTTGATTTTATCACGATTGTACCTTACAGATAGGATATTATTGCATCCTGATACAAAAAAACTTGAAATTCTAATGATGAATAAAAGAGTAGTTCATCTCAAAGGAAATGCTAGTGGTGGCTGCGACCAAGGGCATACTAACGTTTAAAGGTCCAGTATTACGACAAAGAAAATGTCTATCTTTATGGGAAAACGGTCGTAACAAAATAATGTCACATAATTATCTTGTAACAATATTCGTTTTTCACCCCTTAATGATACGTCTGAACTTACGTGTAACTACATAAATGCATGCTTACATTGCCCCTCGTTACAAGAACGCTGGTACTGGACTTTATGTTAAAAATTAAGTGAACCTCTCCCAATTAAATTGGAAAGAGGTTCACAATCAAACACATTTCATTATTATTATTATTTAAAAAGCCTTTTCCATGTCTCAGGTCCTGGATAACCATCAGCATCTTTGCCCTTCCAGCCTTGAGCTCTTTGGAATGCTGCAACCGCTTGTTTGTCTGAATTACTCCACTTAGGACCAGGACCAACCTTATAGTATTTACCGTAGCCTTTTTTTACAAGTTGTTTGCCAAGCATCGTGACATATTTGTTATTTGCACCCGGCTTGAAATATTTGCTTCCTGGGAATGGTGGTGCTTTAATAGGCGTAGTACCGCTCCCCGGAACATGAATAAAATTACTTACACTAGATACGGAAACCGTTCGTACACTGTAGCCGTGTCTATATACATGGTTATATTCTTCAATCTTAATTTTTTTCTTATCTTTACTTACTTCAGCTACATAAGCAACATGACCAAACTTACCACCAGTGAATTGAGCAATTGCCCCAACCTTTGGGGTACGATTAACTAGGAAACCAATTTTTTTTGCATTAGTAGCCCAATACTTTGCGTTATCAAAATGACCACCCTTCATATTATTGGAGAATTTTTTACCCGAATGATTCATACGCCAAGCAATAAATGAGGTACACTCCCCCTTATAGAACAACCATGGATCGACTCCCTGTTGGCCTTTGTAAGGATAGTCATTTCCAAGAACTGCAGCAGAAACATTAGATAATGGGGCAACTACAAGCATAGCCAACATTAAAAGAGCTACAAGTGCTTTTTTCAAGATGATACTATTTACTTTTCTCAATTCAATCATCCTTTCCATTCAAATCTTATATTTGTGAATTTCTTCTGAATATTTCCATATATATATTTATATATATATATAAATGGTAAAAGATACTCATTATTCTTGGTGAAATATAGATAAATGGTGGGTGGTATACCGATTAATGCAAGGTGAAGCACAAGTGAATTATGAAAAAAGTGCCATTTAATATTGGGGAAAATGTAATGTAAATGAAGAAAAAAGATATAAATGTAGTTTTTAAAAAGTTTGATAAAAATATTGGGTTAATACTATTGTTGATGTTCAATAGCTCATTGAGCAATTTGCATCTACTTTTCTGGTTTTTATATCCTATCTAATCAAAAATTATGGAAAAAAAGATATTCTGAACAGAACCTTAGCATATGTTTTGTGATAATTTTGCTGATAGTACCCCATTCTTGGATAACTGGCAGTGCAAGGGGAACTTCCCCAATCAATGATCGTTCAGACCAATAGAATACGACCATCTTATAGCAGATACTTCAAATTTCGGAAAAAATTCGAAAACTTTTGAAAAGTATAAGATAAACGGTAACAGCTATTTCTTTATAATCCTTGAGATAATGTCATTAAATCCACTCCTTTATACGTGTTATTTTTTTAATACCGACTAGTTGGTATTAATTAATTTATTATATGATAAGGAATTCGTTACGATTAATTAAATATTTAGTTTTTTAAAAAAGGGGGGGTTTTTATGTTAAATCATCATCAAAAACAATCAGAAGAAACCATTAACAAATTAATGCGATCAGGAATTGAATTGTTTTCAAAGCAAAGCTATTCTAGTACAAGCATTGATCAAATTGTAAAACATGCGGGTTACTCTAAAGGTGCTTTCTATGCTCATTTTTCTACCAAAGAGGAGTTCTTACTGAGGTTGATAAAAGAAGGTATTGATTTCTATTTTGAGGATTTAAAGGAAGCCCTTACTCAAAAAGATTGTGATTTACTAAATACATTTAAAGAATACTCTATGCGTTTAGTGAATGAGGCTTATGAAAAGGGGTCTTCTCCTATGCTTCTCCAAGGATGTATGGCTTCGAATGAATTACCTCAGATAAAAGAAAAGCTTATTCTCCAAATGGAGGAATGGAGGTCATTCCTTACACATTTATTTCAGAAAATGAAGGACGAAGGTATTGTCGGAAGTCCATTGGATGCTAGAATTTTAGCGACGGCTAGCATGGCTCTTTTTAATGGATTTAATCTGCAACATTTTGTTGATAATCGAATTCAAATACAGGACGTAGTAAGTGTTTTTGTTGAATTACTTCAAATTCAAGAATCTAATAAAAAAGCTTAATAAGTGCATTCTTTCTGAATGACATTTCTCAAAAAAGTTGTTGTAGATAGTAAAGATTATACAATGATTGGAAGTGATTACTCATGGAAAGAAAATAAAGTGGAAGTAAATACAATAAGTTCTCCAGATATAAATGAATTAGCGGATCAATTCAAAACATTAGAAGGAAAAAAGGAGATATATTAAAACTAGAAATTGAAAGAAATCCTTCTTCCATAACGGCAATTAAACTGAATGAAGATGGTACAAGTGATAATGTTGAAATTAAAGATAATAAAATAACCATGCCCTCGGAAGATGGATATTATATTTATAAACTTAAAACAACATGGGATAAAGGAAAAGAAACTTTTATTTTTGATGTTAATGTAAAATAAAAAGAGAGTGACCTATCATCATTTTAGGTCACTCTTTTAATTTATGTTAGATATAGCAAAAAAAGAGTAGTTCGATAAGTAGCAAACTAATCTTTATTCCGCGTATTGTGTAGCTCATAAAATGCGCTTTTGTTTACTTCACTCTTTTTGTAAGGCCACCTACTAATAATAGAAAACTTAAAGAAAAGAAAGTAAAAAATGGAATCAATATTTTATACCTATATTAGCGACTTATGGGTTTTTGTGGTAATATCGCTTTGGGAGGGCGGTTTATTTGAAAAAACTTTGTATAAGTTTGCTTTTCATTTTAGTTTTAGTAGTTGGTTGTAGCCAACAGGAAAAGGCAGTAAGCGGTAATTTTCTTTTATGGAATTTTGGATTTGAATTTCAAAATGATAAAACTTATTATCTTGTTGTCCCAATTGAATGGACAGGTGAATCAGCTGTAACAATTCAGTCGATTGAGTTGATTAAAAGAGCTGAGAAGCCTATAAAATACGAGGAAGATGGTATAAATTATGAATTTTTTGGAGCAGATCCATTAAAGAAATCTGGAATTTATGGTGAATCAGATATAGGGGATTTAAAAAGTATAAAAAATTTAGAAATCAAAGATAAAGGAAAAATTGTACTCAAACTTTCAATAAAACATGTAAAAGAAGATAGTGATCGAAGAGTGAAAATTAGGTTTAACGTTAATGGAAATGAAAGCGAAAAAGTAGTTGAATGGAAAACCCTTGAACAATTAACTACAGATAAAGATAATAACCATTCAATCCATTATTAACTATAGGACCATTAAAAATTTCATGAGTGCAGTTTATCAGTTTATTTTCCTAGCAAACTGGAAAATAACAAAGTATTACTCAATGATATTACATACTTATTTTCGGAAGGGATCAGAAGGCTAATTTATACACGTTTTATAAAATTTGATTAAATGAGGTAATGTTAT
>DATMJF010000232.1:0-6073 GCA_035554455.1 Rummeliibacillus sp. | reverse complement strand
ATTTGATCATCAAATTATTGATGGCAGTGAAGCTGCTGCTTTCTTAGCAGATGTTGTTTATTACTTAGAAAATCCAATGTTGTTAGTAATCTAAAGCATAAACATTCTAATAATTTTTCTGCTAAGCACCCCCACTAAGCGCACAAACCACATGAGCCAACTGCGTCGTCTCACACGGTTCGTTCTCGCGCTTGATGCAAGGCGGGGGTGCTAATTTAATTTCTTCTACTAATTTAATGCCTATTAAACATCACCATTTTTATAACAATCTATTAAGGATTTTTCATGAAAACTTACGAAATAACTCCCTTTTTTCGCTATTATTTGTATAACAATTTGTAAAAGGAGAGGTGATTGGACTTGCATATGGATTCTTCTACAATCAATAAACAATGAGTTACAAGCACCTTGAAAGTAAGGTTACTGAAGAATATTCTTCCTATTTTAGCCTAATCAACACGCTTGATATTATATTAATCTATTAGAGTTAACCTAGATCACCTGCAAAATTTTTCTTTGAAAGGAAAAATTAAATGAACAAACATTATTCACAAAATATTGAATTTCTCAAAAGTGCATTAGCATGCTCTTGGTCATTAGCATCAAGTTCGAAATGGCATATTGATAATCCTGCAAAAGGGCAATGTGGAGTAACCGCATTAGTTGTCAATGATCTATTGGGTGGTCAAATTTTTAAAACAACGTTATCCGAGGGATGGCATTTTTACAATGTTATTGATCATAAACGCTATGATTTTACAGCTTCTCAATTCAGTAAACCAATTATATATGAAGATATTCCTTCAGATCGAAGTGAAGCGTTAATGGATACCAATGAGAAACAATATGCTTATTTAAAGCAAAATGTATTTGAATCAATTTCACAATTCGATGTTTAACCTAAAAAAACAAACATATTACTTTTGACTGGACTTTGTTTACTCTATATCTTATAAAGGAAAACTAAAAATGAAATATAATATAGAAGTTTTATTAAAGAATGAAAATGAATTTTCTTCTTTTTTAGAAAATATGATAAGAGAATTTAACAATAAACACTCGATTCATCATAAACAGGTAAGAAACAAAGGATCAGTTCAACCAATAAATATAATTGTTTCAGATGATAGAAAAGAATGGGGTGGTGGCATAGACGCAGATGTATATTGGGACTGGGTTGAAATCAATAATTTTTGGTTTAAGGAAGAATTTAGGGGCAAAGGTTTAGGTGGGTTATTACTTGAGAAAACGGAACAAATCGCTAAAGAGAAAGGTGCAACGAAGGCATTATTAACTACATTTGAATTTCAGGTTTTGGTGCCAGTCACCGAAACAATTCTGACAATAGTGTACAAAATTAAGCCCTTAATCTCTTTGAAGAATAAGGGTTTTTTTACTATTCAAATAGAAGATTTCCTAATTAGTAGTTTCACAATAGAATGAAGGATATATTTGAGCAAGCGAATTAGTGGTTGGTGCCTGTGGCCTAATATTTGCTTTTCACATTACTCCACCAATTCAATGTATAAAAATTTGCTACGTGCATCCTAAAATGATTATTTTTCATTAAATATTGTTAACAAGATTACGAGTTAATGATTAACAAGAATCTACTAACTATTTTATAGGTTACTGTTTAACAAAATCTTAGTTTAAAGGGGAATGAAGCATGAAGAAATCATCGTCAAGGCGTTTACAAATAAATTCACATCTGAATTAAAGGGGTTGATGAGACCACCCCATGCATTTCTTCCTTTTTCTAAACGAATCGTTTCGGTTTGACCTACAAAATATCGTCCCCGTAAAGATTGATTTAAGGGGTTAGGTATATTGACAGATTTAATAGATCGGCCATTACTAAATGATAGAGAATAGTTTGGGTATGATAGTTAAAATTTTATATAAATTGATTAAGCTGTAACTAACAGCGGTAGTCAAAACAATAGGGTATAAAATATAAAAAAAGGGAGAATTTATTAATATAAAGGAGGGGAAATAATGAACCATAATTTAACTGAACTAGAAGTAGAACACTTACGAAGCTTAATCGGTGGACATGGAAACGTAACAAAAAAATTGGAAGCATATGCAGTGAGTTGTATGGATCCTGAGTTGAAAGCAATTTTTGAAAGAGATACCCAAGCAGCAAAGTAAGCCCAACAAGATTTAATGACATATCTAAATTAAGGAGGATCAGCATGTTTCAAGATAAAGAAATGGTCAATGATTATGGAGTTAACCCATTTGTCATTAATATTAACGAAGCGTCAAAGCAAAACAATACGTATCGTACCACTTTATGGACAGGAAAGCATTTACAGCTAACATTAATGAGTATAAATCCCGGAGAAGATATTGGACTAGAAATACATTCTGATGTCGATCAATTCTTACGTATAGAGCAGGGTCAAGGGGTAGCTCAAATGGGCAAGAGTAAAGATAATTTAACCTTTAAAAGAAATGTCCATGATGATTTTGCCATTTTTATCCCTGCTGGAACATGGCATAACGTAACAAATACAGGAAGTATTCCACTAAAACTTTATTCAATATATGCTCCGCCTAACCATCCGTTTGGAACTGTTCACCCTACTAAAGCTGCAGCAATGGCTGAAGAAAAGGGGGAAAATAACAGTAATTGAAATACTGTTATTTCTGTCAAGACTCCAGATGAATGGGTGAGGTACACAGAATTCTTGGTAAATGAAGGATTAGAGGATGTTCAAAGAGGAATAAAGGCTACTCACATTCTTCAAGAATTTGTTCTTATGGGGGTTCTAGTTCGCAAAATATTAATTTAACGAAAGTACTCGTAAATTAATAGCCCCTTCCAAAAGTATAAATGGAAGGGGCTATTTGAATCCGTTAAATTACGATTTATCTAGGAATATGTCGTAATTAAATTATATAATAGGAAGAAACTCGAAAATCTATATATAGCCTCTTATTACAATGAATCAATATTCAGAATGCTATTCACTAGCGTGGTCACAACTTTATCAATATCTTCTTGAGAAATATTCAAAGGTGGTGAAAGTGCCAAAACATTGTTAAACCCAGCTACTGTAGCACCATTTTTTCCAATTATGACGCCATTTTTTTTGCAATCTGCAATGACGGCATTTATTTTCTCTGCAGCTATTGGCTGTTTTGTTGCTTTGTCTGCTACAAGTTCAATGCCGATTAATAGCCCTTTGCCTCGAATGTTGCCGACATTTGGATGTTCGTCAAGTTTTTCGTGAAGTGTTGAGAGCACTTCAGCACCTTTAATTGCAGATTGTTCAAATAGACCCTCACGTTCGAAAATTTCAATGTTTTTAAGTGCTACTGCACACGAAACAGGGGAACCACCGAAAGTATTGACATGACGGAAATAGTCATATGCATCAGTACCTGTAAAAGCTTCGAAAATTTCACGTTTTACAGCAGTAGCAGAAAGTGGTAAATAAGCACTTGTTAGCCCTTTAGCCATCGTTACTATATCAGGTTGCACATCATAATTCATAAATCCGAATGGTTTTCCTGTACGTCCAAATCCACAAATCACTTCATCAACAATCATTAATGCACCGTGTTTTTTACATACAGCTTGAATCCCTTTTAAGTAATTATCTGGTGGCATAATAACACCGCCACCTGTAATAATAGGTTCCAAAATCATTGCAGCGATTGTATCACTGTATTCCCATGTCATGGTTTGATCCACAGACTGAACACTTGCTAATTGTTCTGGTGGAAGTGAAGGATCTTCCGGTTGACGATACAAATCAGGCGGAGCAACATGGATAAAGCCCGGAGCAAGAGGTTCGTATTTATATTTGCGCTCTGCTTGACCTGTAGCAGATAATGATCCTAATGAGCTGCCATGGTAGGCACGATAGCGCGAAATGATTTTATAGCGAGAACTTGCACCTTTTTGTTGGTGATATTGACGTGCGATTTTAAATGCAGTTTCATTTGCTTCAGAACCACTATTTGAGAAGAATACGACATAGCCACCTCCAAGCATGTCGTTGATTTTCTCTGCTAGTTCTACTGCAGGAACATGCCCTTGTGAAAGAGGGGAATATGGATTTCTCAACATTTGATCATAAGCAGCTTTAGCGATTTCTTCACGACCATATCCAGCATTGACACACCATAAACCAGCCATTGCATCAATATATTGATTGCCATCTGTATCAACAACAGTTGCACCGAACGAATCTTTGACAACATAGGTTGCTTGAGGGTTATATGGCTTCATAGAATGCCATACATATTGCTCATCTTTTTCTAAAATATCGTTATTCGTATTTGTTTTTACCACAAGTCTTCACTCCTTTAGTTATTGAATTCAACTTACTCATTTGTTTTCAGTTCATCATTACTAGGGAAGGCAAATGAAGTTGTCGTGTCTTCCGATTCGTCTGGCCATCTTTCTGAAATGGTTTTTGCTTTTGTAAAGAAACGAGCTTGGTCTGGGCCAAACATATGACCTTCACCAAATTTGGAGCGTTTCCAACCACCAAAGTTGTGATAGCCAACTGGAATTGGAATTGGTACATTGACACCGACCATTCCAACTTCAATTTCTTCTTGGAATTTACGAGCTGCAGGACCACTGTTTGTGAAAATTGTTACACCGTTACCTAGTTCGTGATCATTAATAAGGTCAATTGCTTGCTGCAATGTTTCAACTCCGACAACGATACGAGCAGGTCCAAACACTTCTTCTTTGTAAATCGTCATTTCTGGTTTTACATCATGAAGTAAAGTTGGTCCTAAGTAGAACCCGTTGGATGTTTCGCAAATACTTGGTGTACGGCCATCAACCGCTATACTAGCACCTTCTTCAAGAGCCAGGTCGATATGTTTGATAATATTATCTTTCGATTGTTTTGTTATGACTGGTCCAAAGTCAATTGCAGGATCTGTATATGGTCCAACTTTTAGGTTCGCGATTTTTTCTTTTAAAATTTCGATGAATTTTTTTTCAGTTTCAGCACCAACTGCAATTGCCCCTGAAATCGCCATACAGCGTTGAGAAGCGGCACCATAAGCTGCGCCAAGGAACGCATTTGCAGTTTGTTCAAGGTTGGCATCTGGCATCACGATCATGAAGTTTTTACCGCCACCAAATGCAGCTACACGTTTATTGTGCTTTGTACCTGTTTGGTAAATATACTCGGCAACAGGGGTAGAGCCAACAAATGAAATAGCTTGAATCGTTTTATTTTCTAAAAGTTCATTTACTGCATCTTTATCTCCGTTAATAACTGTCCAAATACCATCAGGTAGGCCAGCTTCTTTCCATAAATTGCTTATAAATAAAGCAGAGATTGGTACACGTTCAGAAGGTTTTAATATCACTGCATTACCGACTGCAACAGCCATGCTTGTAATGGCAAGTGGTACCATGACAGGGAAGTTAAACGGTGCAATACAAGCAACAACCCCTAATGGTGATTTTGTAGAAAAGGCGTTAATATTACCACCAACGTTTACGGAGTACTCACCTTTTAGCATTTGTGGTGCAGCGATTGCCATATCTACTGATTCGATGCCACGGACAATCTCACCTTTTGCATCTTCTCTTGTTTTTCCGCTCTCTTCACAAATCACATCAATTAGCTCTTCTTGTCGTTCAACTAATAACTGACGGAAACGGTGTAAAACTTCAACGCGTTTGCCAATGGAAGTATTTTTCCAACCAGGAAAAGCTTTATTTGCAAGCTCGATCGCATTTTGAACTTCTTCTCTTGAAGCTAGAGGAACTTGGGCAATGATTTCACCTGTTGATGGATTATAGACATCTGAATAGCGAGCACTTGTGCCAATTACCTCTTCACCATTAATAAAATGAGCTAATGTTTTTACTTTTTGTTCAACTGTCATAATAAAAGCACCTCTTCCTATTAGTTTGATTCATTGATATCTAGGTTTTCATTTTTGATTTATTGTTCGATTTAAGTCTAACAATTTTCCTATGCTATACGAATAGACAAAACGTTAAATAAAAGTTACTGAAGTTTTACTAATCGTAAAAAGTGTTAAGATGATATAAACTAGAAAAAAATGCATTTAATTAGAA
>DATMJF010000231.1:0-5894 GCA_035554455.1 Rummeliibacillus sp. | reverse complement strand
TTTATAGCGTCCACTGATTCTTTTTCCAACGAGCATTCCTACACCTCCTCAGAATCTGTTGATAATAGGATGAGAGTGATATTATCTTCTCCACCATGATCATTTGCTAATTGCACAAGTTGATTGCTTTTTTCTTCTATAGTCGATTCCTGCATTATAATATTGTACATTTCTTTTATTGAGATTTTATTGCTTAATCCATCCGTACAAATTAACATAAAGGAACCATCTACTAATTCAACTTTATAGCTATCAGGTTCAATAGTAGATTCTGTGCCTAAGGATTTAATAATATAGTTTTTCTTCGGATGACTTTCAGCTTCTTCCTCACTAATTTCGCCATTATCTACGAGAATATTGACATACGAGTGGTCTCTTGTGACTAAACGAATTTCTTCGTTGGTAACAAAATACACACGACTATCACCTACATGGCAAATGGTTGCATTATTTCCATCAAAAAGAACTGCAATAAGCGTTGTGCCCATGCCTTGGCAATCCTCATGCGTTAATGAGTAATGATAAAGCGTTTTGTTAAGTTCTTTTACTGTTTCAACTAACCATTCTTCGATTAATTCATTAGACGTAAAATTGGCAGCATCAGCTTGCAAAAATAACTCTTCAAAATGTGTAACGGCCATTCGACTTGCAACATCCCCCGCATTATGACCACCCATACCATCTGCTACTATAGCCAGCTGGTATGAATCGTCACGGGAGATAAAAGTTGCCGAATCTTCATTTACTGCTCTTTTCTTTCCAATATCACTTACAACTGTAAATCTCACAACGTATCACCTCATTAGTGGGTTGTCTCTTCTTTTCTCTCCTTCGCACGTAATTGACCACAAGCTGCATCAATATCAGAGCCGTGCTCACGACGAATTGTAGCGTTGACACCATGTTTTTTTAATGTTTTCTCGAAATCGAAAATCTTATTTCTTGGTGTACGAACATAGTCACGTTCTGGTACATAGTTTACTGGTATTAAATTGACGTGGCATTTAATCTCTTTTACAAGCTGTGCTAATTCTTCTGCATGTGCAACAGAGTCATTGACACCTCCAAATAAACCATATTCAAAGCTAATACGACGGCCTGTCTTTTCAGTATAATACTTTACGGCTTCCATTAATTCTGATAATTTGTATGCTTTTGCAATAGGCATTAATTGTTGACGTAATTCTTGATTTGGTGCGTGTAATGACAATGCAAAATTAATTTGCAATTGTTCATCAGCAAATTTATAGATTTTCGGAATAATACCACTTGTTGAGACGGTAATATGGCGAGCACCAATATTTAAGCCTTTTTCGTGGTTGATTACCTTTAGGAATCGCATCATAGAGTCGTAGTTATCAAATGGTTCACCAATCCCCATAATAACAACTGAGCTTACACGTTGATCTTTTTCATCTAAAGCTTGTTGCACTTTCACAACTTGTTCAACGATTTCACCTGGTAAAAGATGACGTTTTAAACCACCTAATGTAGATGCACAGAAAGTACATCCAATCCGACAACCAACTTGAGTCGTTACACATACAGAATTACCATAATCATGTGCCATTAATACAGTTTCGATTGAATATCCATCTTGTAATTGGAATAAAAACTTGATGGTACCATCTTTTGACTCTTGTTTAACTAAAGTATTTAGTGTGCTGAATGCAAATTCTTGTTGTAATTTATCGCGCAAGCCTTTTGAAAGGTTTAACATTTCATCAAAGCTTGTGACGCGTTTTATATATAACCAATCAAAAATTTGAGCAGCTCTGAATGGTTTTTCACCATGTTCTTTTAACCAATCTTGTAATTGATCAGGTAAAAGTGAATAGATTGATTCACGAAGCTGGGGTTTTTCTTTTTTTACACTTGCTGGGGTTTTTATTTCTTGATCCATTAGTTTGTGGATCCTCCTTTTTTTCTGAAAGCAGCAACAAAAAAGCCGTCGCTACCAAAATCTTGTGGAAAGACTTGCATCATGCCTTCTGTTTTTAGTGCTTGTAATGGTTCCGGTACTTCTTCTACTTTGGATAATTCCATATCAGGATGAGCTTGTAAAAAGGCTTCAACAGTACCGTTGTTCTCCATTTTATCAATTGTACATGTACTGTAAACCATTTTGCCTTCATTTTTTAATAAAGTATATGCAGAATTCAATAATTGAAGCTGAATTTTTTGAAGTGTTTCTAAATCCTCTTCTTTTTTTGTGTATTTAATATCCGGTTTACGTCGAATAACACCAAGTCCACTACAAGGTGCATCTACCAAAATTCGATCAAACGATTCCGCATCAAATATTGAATTTGCTTTTCTTCCATCTAAAACTTGAGGATGAATAATTGATAAACCAAGACGATCAGCATTTTGCTGAATTAGTTTAATCTTATGAGGATGTAAATCGGTTGCAATTAGTTCCCCTTCGTTATTCATCTTCTCGGCAATATGTGTTGTTTTGCCTCCTGGTGCCGCGCACATATCCAATACTCTCATACCAGGTTTAACTTCTAATGCATAGGCTGGTAACATAGAACTCTCATCTTGAATGGTAATAAGCCCTTCTTTAAAAGCTGTAGAACGAGCTGCTTGTCCTTCAAGGATGTGCAAGCATTCTGGCATCACTGTACTTCGTTTTACTGAAAATTTATCATCCCATAAACTACGAAGGGCTTCATCTACGGTTGCTTTCGCTGTATTTACACGAACGGTTTGCATTGGTGGTAGATTGTTTTCATATAACATATCTGTCGTTTTTTCTAAGCCAAAGCCATCAATATAACGACGGACAAGCCATTCTGGGTGACTTGTTTCGATTGCTAAACGTGTTGCACTATTCTCAATTTCTGTAGTTTCTCGAATGCCGTCACGTAAAACAGAACGTAATATTCCGTTTACAGTTGCACTTACTCCACGATGACGTGCACGATGTTTTGCGATTTCAACTGCTTCATTAACAGCTGCATGGTCAGGAATCTTCGTTAAGAAAACAATTTGATACATCGATAAACGCAATAACCATCGAACCCAATCTTCTAGTTTCCCACGTACATAGGGCTCTAAATAGTAATCAAGCGTCATTTTATATTGCAATGTACCGTACGTAATTTCTGTTAGTAAGCCTCGGTCTTTTGCATCAATTTTATATTTTTCAATGGTTTGATGTAACAATAAGTTGCTATAAGCTTGTTGTTTATCAACAGCAAGCAGAATCGTAAGTGCTGCATCACGGACATTTCCGTTCCAAATTGGTGCTACATTTTTGTTTTTACTCATTCAAAATGGTCCCCAATCTGTAATTTAGAGCCTACACCATTTAAGTAATTGACAGCTTCCATACGTTTTTTACCTGCTGGTTGTAAATCTAGAATATCAATTGCTTGTCCTTTACCAGTTGCAACTGTGAAGAATTTTTTTGAAATACCAATAACTGTTCCAGGCTGTTCGTTATGTGTAGTAGTAGATTTTCTAGCACACCAAATTTTGACGTTTTGGTCATCAAGTGTTGTATATGCAATTGGCCATGGATGTAAGCCACGGATTCGATTGTAAATATCTGTATTATCCCCTGACCAATCAATGCGTTCTTGTTCACGTGAAATATTATGCGCAAAAGAAACTTTTGCCTCATCTTGTGGAGTACGTTGATTTGTACCATCAATAATAGAAGGTAAAGTGGCTTTTAATAAATCGCGACCAACTATGCTTAATTTATCAAATAATAGACCTGTATAGTCCTCTTCTTCAATTGTTAGTGATTGTTGAGCGATTATATCACCTGCATCTAACTTTTCAGCCATATACATAATCGTTATGCCCGTTTCTTTTTGACCATCGATTACTGCTTGATGGATCGGAGCTCCACCACGATATGCAGGAAGTAATGAGGCATGGACATTAATACAACCAAGTCTTGGTGTATCAAGGAGTTCCTTAGGTAAAATCTGACCAAATGCAGCTGTTACGATCAAGTCAGGATTTAGAGAAATAATTTGCTGTAATTCCTCAGAACCTTTTAAACGTTCCGGTTGGATAACTGGTAAGCCAAGTTCCACTGCAGCTGCTTTCACAGGAGGAGGTGTTAATAGATGTTTACGACCAACTGGACGATCTGGTTGGGTAACAACAGCTTTAATATCATAGCCTTCTTCATGTAACATTTTTAAGACTGGTACAGAGAAATCGGGAGTTCCCATGAAAACGATCGAAATCATTGTTCTTCATCCTCCTCTGCATACATTTCTTCTATTTCTTCAAGCGTATAGATTTTTGTAATTTTTTTATCAAATAAAATGCCATGTAGATGATCTACTTCATGTTGAATAACACGTGCATCATAATCAAAAGCTTCTAGTTCATATAATTCGCCATTACGATCCTGTGCTTGTACTTTCACATATAACGGACGCTCAACATCTCCATATAAATCTGGAAAACTTAAGCATCCTTCTATATCCACTCCTGTATCAGCCGAAACTTCAACGATAACAGGATTCACTAGTTCTAAGACTTCACGTTCTTCTCCTAGTTCTACTACTGCAGCTTGAATGCTTTTATTCACTTGTGGGGCAGCAATCCCAACACCATCATTTTCAAGCATTGTTTCATACATATCATCTAGTAATTGTGCTAATTCAGCATCAAAACTAGTGACTTCGGCTCCTTTTGTTTCTAATACTTTAGCAGGGTTTTTTACAATTTTTAATAATGCCATTTTGGACCTCTTTTCTAAGTCGTACGAATTAGATGGATGAAGGGTCTAAATCAACGGTTAGTTGAATACCTTTTTTAATCCATTCCGTACGATACATCCTAATAAGTTGTTGTAATGTTTCCGTTAAATTCGGTTCTTTTTTATATTTTATCAAACATTGATAACGATATCGATTTTGGACTCGACTAATGGAAGCTGCAGTAGGTCCGATTAATCCTACTTGTGGAGATAATTTTAATTTTAACCAATCCATTGATTTTCCTGCGTATTCAGCTGCTATCATGACATCCTCATGTGATACTTGAATAAGGACAACATAGTAAAACGGTGGGTAAGCAAATTTATGTCTCATCGTCATTTCTTGCTCATAGAATGGCTCATAATGCTGTTCTTTTGATAATTGAATCGCATAGTGTTCAGGCGTATAGGTTTGGATAATAACTTCTCCTGGTAGATCATGGCGACCAGCACGACCACTTACTTGTGTTAACAATTGAAAGGTTCGTTCTGCTGCACGGAAATCAGGAAGATTCAATGAAGTATCTGCACTTAATACGCCCACTAATGTGATTTTTGGAAAATCAAGTCCCTTTGCAATCATTTGAGTGCCTAGTAAAATATCTGCTTTACCTGCACCAAAATCATCTAGTATACGTTCATGGGCACCCTTCTGTCTTGTTGTATCGACGTCCATTCGTAAGACTCTTGCTTCAGGAAAGACTTTATGAATCTCTGCTTCAATTTTTTGCGTGCCCGTACCAAAAAATCTGATATGTTCACTTTGGCATTCAGGACATTCTGTTGGAACATGTTCTTCATAGCCACAATAGTGACATTTTAAAGTTTCCGTAGAACGATGATAGGTCATAGAGATATCACAATTTTTACATTGTACAACCGTTCCACAATCACGGCATAAAACAAATGATGAATAGCCCCGACGGTTTAAAAATAGAACCATTTGTTCTTTTCTCTCAAGTCTTGCTTGAATTGCATCAGCTAATGCTGTAGAAAACATGGACCGATTCCCACTGTGAAGTTCTTCACGCATATCTACAACTTGAACAGCAGGTAATGATTGTTGTTTGGCTCTTTTGGATAACGTTAATAAAGCAAATACGTTTTTCTTTGCCCGTGCAAAAGATTCTAGAGAAGGTGTTGCACTACCTAAAATAACCGG
>DATMJF010000230.1:0-2911 GCA_035554455.1 Rummeliibacillus sp. | reverse complement strand
AATCTGGTCCGATTGTTGAACATAAGTTAGATAACATTCTTCAACTAACCTGCTCCTTTAGTTGAACAACTGGATAAAAAAATTTACTTATACTTTACTTTTATTTTATAAGCATTCCAAACTATATATTTAATCATAAATAAAAGCTGAACTAATACAAAAATTAGTTCAGCTTAAAAATAGCTTATTATTATGTTGCACATTGTATATAGGATACTGATGTATTAACTGAATTACTTTAACTATTGACTTTTAATAAAATTCGCAAGTGGTGTTTTAAATCTTCTTATTAACTTAAGCACAGCATCATTATTTTACTTTCACTTTTGTTCTATTCTTGATCAGCATCCAAAAGCTACACCCGCATAATAACAATCCAAATAATGAAATTATTGCAACTGGAGAAATGATTTTAACAAATGAAAGAGAGATCATAACCATCCCAACTATGACATAGTGATTCACAGCATGGAGATGGTAGGTATCCTGTTCAACATGCCATGCTCGAAAATAACCTTGAAAAAATCCTAATAGAATTTGTAAGAGTAGCGCAATGTATGGTAGGAGTTCAAACTCTGATTTAATCTGTCCTACGAACAAATATGTACATCCCATTCCTAAGTAAATAAGTGTGATGTTCGATTTTTTCTTGTTCTTTTTTACTTGAAATACTCGATAACCCCATGCAGCAGCAAAGGAATGTATAGCAAAAAACCAAGCAAATAGCGTAAACGTAAGTGATATACCTTTTAACCATATTATATAGTACGGAAAAACGGCTACCTGTCCAACTGTAATCACCAATGGAATTATTCGGTTACTTTTACTTATCATAAATTACCTCTTTACTTCAAATAGTTTTCATAAAAATTGTTAACGAACACTTCATTTGGATCTTGCTTACGTTTCTCTTCTTTAAATTCTTTCCAATTTGGGTATGATTCTTTAAATTGTTTCTTAGTTTGATAAGGGTAATAAGGAAGATAATATGTGCCACCATGTTTTAGAGTGATATCTGTCCACTTTTGAATCATTTCTTTAGCATTTTCAATATCCTTTTCTTGAAGACCATGCTGAATTAGAATCACTAAACCTAGCATATCTTCTTTTGCATAGTTTAGAGATGTCGTTTTGTCTTCTGCTGCATAGCGAATTGTAATATTATGAATTTTAAAATCTTCATCAGAATCATTCGCAGGAAGTAGTTTCTTTAATTCTTCCATATACTCATCAAATTCATGAATTGGAACAAAAAACTCCTGTAACACTTCTACTTTTTCTGGTTTCGTAAATTCCATAAAGGTAGACTCAGAACGCATGACATTATTACGTGTAATTTTTGTATTATCAAGCTGATTCAAATAGAGATTTTGTGTTTTCCAAAAAACATCCTCTAAAAAGCCACCATGTCTCCCTAATTCAAGTGAATACTTTGTTAGATGTACAAAATCTTCACCTTTCAACTTCGTTACATGATCCGATTTGCCCGTCTTGTGATAATCAATCACATACATGTTGTCTAAAAATGAGCTCGGTGCAACACTCACCCTCGCATAATGCATGGCAATATCAGGATTATTAAGTACTTTCGAAAAATAAGATTCATATTCGTTTGTTTTTATTTTTTTCGTACGAATGGTAAACACTTCGTTATCAGTCAACTCGAGTGTCACATCCAATATCACACCAAATAGCCCATAACCACCTAGCACATATTGCATCATATTGTCTGCATCCTTATTTGATATGGTTTTAATTTCACCTGTTGGTGTCAACAGTGTTATCTCCTTTACCATATCTGCCATGGGTCCAAACCGAATGTCTCTACCATGTGCATTGACTGAAAGAGAACCACCAATCGTGAAAATCGATTGTGATTGTGTTACCTTAAGAGCTAATCCATATGGTTGAATGGCTTCTTGAACATCCTCCCAGGTAGCCCCCGCTTCAACACGTACAGTTTTTGCTTCTTTATTCACCTCTAATATTTTGTTGAATGTTCGCATATCTAATACGATGCCATCTTTATAATATGTATGTCCCCCTTGAGAATGTTGGAGACCTGCGATCGATATATGTTTACCTTCTACATTGGCTTGCTTCACAATTTTTTGTAAATCGCTACGATTGCTTGTTTTTATCACTTGATCAACATGCTCTGGTAATAGCCCTGTATAATCTGTCGTCAGTCCAGATTGAGTTAGTCCATACTTTCGTTTCTCGATGGGAATATTGAACACTATTACACATGCTATGATTAAAACTAGAAAAAATAGAATCAATGGACTCCTAATTATTCGCTTCATTTTTCTCTCCTCATATATTTAAAAAATTAAATCAATTTCATTAATTCATTTTCAGCTTTTAAATACGAATATTTTAACACATTTACTTTTCAATATTTAGATTTGTATGCTCCGCTACAGACGGCGCTTTCCACGGGCTTGGCTTCAATCTCCTCGGGCCAACAGGATGTTGGTCACGAAGCCGTTGCCACAGGATGTGGCGTTCTTAGGCTTTGTTCCATAAAATCGTTCCTGCGGGGCTTTCAGCTCAAGCTTTTCCCGTAGGAGTCGCCGTCTTTCGCTCCACAATTAACAAAATGGGATATCATTAAATGTTCATATATTTTATATTAATTTTGCATTATGAAATTGATTCAATTATGAAAAACGTCTATGCAAATATTAACACAAAGTGAACTCGCACAATCACATAATTATGAAGTAATCATAAATAGTATTTTTAAAATTAGTAAGAACTCATTACTTGTACAACTATCTCTATGGTTCCCTCGGCTTGAATTAGGAAAGGATTTAGTTTTGATAAACGTGTAGAGCAAATGCAAATTCAGCGTGTCAAAAGTTTAATTATACAACAGTTGATATGTTTAGAAGTGCATAAGAAAAGA
>DATMJF010000229.1:0-5472 GCA_035554455.1 Rummeliibacillus sp. | reverse complement strand
AAGAACCTACAGTAGGAGGACTTATTTCTAGTGCTGAAGCCTTGCGATATGATGAATTTGAGTTAACTGTCATTCAACAATCGAGTGAACAAGATTTCAATACATATGAAGTCGCTGTACACTTACGTGAAGATTGTTTATTAAAGGCAGCAAGGGTATTTATGGTATTTGATATTTTAGAAAAATTAGGGGATGTAATTAAATCCTCGCCAACTGTTGAAAAACTAGAAGAAGAGCAGTTTGATAATGATTTCTATGTTGCTTTGGTAACAAAAGATTCAGCAAACGATGTACAAAAGAAATTATTGAAAGTATCTGAAGTAGAAAATGTAACAGTTACACCAATTGATTATCATGCACTTGTAAAACAAGAAATTGCTGTATCAGTAGCAGAAGTACCAGTAGCACAGAATACTTCTGCTATACCAGTAACTACTAATACTGCTGCTAAAAAAGTACCTGAAAAGAAACCTTCACACACAAGTAGTAAGACAATTCGAGTTAATATTGAGCGCTTAGATATTTTAATGAATCTATTTGAAGAACTTGTCATTGACCGTGGGCGTTTACAATCTATTGCATCAGAATTAAATCATAGTGAATTAAATGAAACCGTAGAAAGAATGTCACGTATTTCAGGTGATTTGCAAAATATTATTTTAACAATGCGTATGGTACCAGTTGAAACTGTTTTCAACCGTTTCCCAAAAATGGTCCGTCAATTAACTCGAGATTTACACAAGAAAGTAGATTTAGAAATTATCGGTGCTGAGACTGAATTAGATCGTACGGTAATTGATGAGTTAGGTGATCCGCTAGTACACCTTATCCGTAACGCGCTAGATCATGGTATTGAAAGCCCGGAAAAACGTAAAGCGGCTGGGAAACCTGAAGAAGGTAAAATAGTGCTACGTGCTTATCATAGTGGCAATCATGTATTTATTGAATTAGAAGATGACGGAGCTGGCATTAATCGTGAAAGAGTATTAGAAAAGGCCATTTCTAGAGGGATTGTATCGCCAGAAACCGCTGATTCCATGACAGATAATCAAGTAAATCAATTGATATTAGCATCTGGCTTCTCAACAGCTGATGTAATTTCTGATATATCTGGACGTGGTGTGGGACTGGATGTTGTTAAATCAACAATTGAATCACTAGGTGGTAATATCACAATAGAATCTACTGAAGGTAGAGGATCATTATTCTCTGTTCAATTGCCTCTAACACTATCAATAATCTCTGTAATGTTAGTAGAAATTGAAAAAGAAATATATGCAATTCCACTATCATCAATTATAGAAACATCAATTATTCGCAAATCTGATATTATGAATGCCCATAATCAAAAAGTGATTGATTTCCGTGGGAAAGTTGTTCCGCTCGTATTCTTGGATGAAATATTTGAAGTACCTCGCGATGAATCAAAAGATGATGAATTCCATTCAGTTGTACTTGTACGTAAAGGTGAAAAAATGGCGGGGTTAGTAGTAGATTCATTTATAGGACAACAAGAAATTGTCTTAAAGTCACTTGGAAACTATTTGACAAATGTATTTGCAATTTCAGGCGCTACTATCCTAGGAAATGGTAAAGTAGCATTAATCGTCGACTGTAATTCACTTATTAAATAAGGTACTTATAGAAAGAGGTGTCCATAATGGCAAATTCACTTGATGTAGAAAGTGTAAAAGTGATTGTATTTCAACTAGGTGATAAAGAGTATGCGATTCCCGTAAATCAAGTTCAAGGAATTGAAAAAACAATGCATATTACACGTGTACCGAAAACTCCTGAATACGTTAAAGGTGTAATTAATCTTCGTGGTGTAGTAACACCGATTATCGATCTTCGCGACCGTTTTAACGTGAAATCATCAGTTGAAAATGAAAATACACGTATTATTATTATTTCATTAGATGAAATGGAAGTAGGATTTATCGTCGATGCTGCTAATGATGTAATGGACATTCCCAAAGTAGCAATTGAACCACAACCTGAAGTTGTAGGGTCTTATGAAGAAGAATTTATCTCAGGCGTTGCAAAAGTAGATAAAAGACTATTAATATTATTGAATTTAGAGAAAGTGCTTAATACCTTAAAATAAGGAATGGTAAAATCTAATGACATTTTACAATAAAATTACGTCTTTGCACTTAGATGTTTTAAAAGAAATTGGAAATATAGGTGCTGCTCACGCTGCTACAGCCCTTTCAGATTTGTTGAATACTAAAATTGATATGCGGGTCCCAAAAGTTGAAATGGTCTCATTTAATGAGATGATGGAATTTGCTGGGGGTGCTGAAAGTGTTGTTGCGGGTATTTATCTTCGAATTGAAGGTGATGCGGAAGGTGGAATGTTTTTTATTCTTCCGGTAGAACAAGCAAATCACTTTATCAAAAAATTAATCCATGATGAATCGTTTGATTTTAGAAATCCACCAGTTTCAGAGTTAGGACGATCTGCTATGCAGGAACTTGGAAATATACTATCTGGTTCCTATTTATCTGCATTATCAGATTTTACTGGCTTGAAAATTTATCCTACACCACCTGCTTTAACTGTTGATATGTTTGGTGCAATTATTAGTTTTGGCCTTGTTGAAGTTTCACAAATCGGTGATCATGTTATTGTTATTGATACTACTATTTTTGAAGAACATATGGGTGATTCAGAAACAGTACGTGGACACTTCTTCTTATTGCCGGATCCAGACTCTTTTGAAACGATTTTTAGATCTTTAGGGGTTTCGTAAAATGTTAGCGAGTATAAGCACTGTTGTTAAAGTTGGTATTGCTCAAATGGATATAGCAAAATCACCAAATACAATAAGAACATCAGGTTTAGGGTCATGTGTAGGTGTAGTACTTTATGATGAATCAAAAGAAATTGCAGGTTTAGTTCATGTTATGTTGCCAGACTCAAAGTTAGGTCGTAGCGAATCAATCAATGTAGCGAAATTTGCTGATACAGGTATACCTGCTATGGTGGAACAATTGAAAAGAGAAGGCGTTCATTCGTTTAAATTAAAAGCTAAGATTGCAGGTGGGGCTCAAATGTTCCAATTCACATCAAATCGTGATTCGATGAGAATTGGCCCTAGAAATGTAGAGGCAGTGAAACAGCAACTAAAGATGTTATCAATTCCTATAGTTGCAGAAGAAACTGGCGGAAGTAGCGGGCGTACGATTGAATTTGACACTTCGACCTCCGTTTTACATATTCGTACTGTAAATCAAGGAGTGAAAGAAATATAATGATAGGCTCATTTTTATCCAATTGTTGGGCAGCTGTAATAGCTTTTACAATTTATTTTTTAATGACATTCCAATCCTTAGATAACCCAACAAGTATAATTATTCATTCATTTATTGTTGCTATCATTGTGTTTTTATTAACATATGTATTTCGTTTTATTATTGCGTTTGTTATGTACAGTCCTTCTGATGAAGAATCAACAGATCATGAAGAAACAACTGTACAATCTGATGGGGAAGTAGAAGAACAACATTCTTTGAAAGAAAAGTCTTCTAGTATTCCTAGTGAGGATCAAGCAGAAGAATTAGCGAAAGCTGTCAAAATAATGATGTCAAATGACGAATAATTTCGAAAGGGAGCTTATTTTGGCTCCCTTTTATAGTAAAGTTTTGATATAATATACACGTCATTTAGAAAAGACAACGAGGAGGATTCGATGATGCAACCAACGTCAAATGAAGAACAAAAGCTTTGGCAAAGCTGGGCAGCTGAACGTGATCCTCGTGCAGGAGATTTGTTAATAAAAAAATATACTCCACTCGTCTCTTACCATGTACAACGTATTAGTACAGGTTTACCCAAAAATGTATCGAGAGATGAATTGACAAGCCTTGGCATGATGGGATTATTCGACGCACTTAACAAATTTGATATTTCACGAGATTTAAAATTTGATACATATGCCTCTTTCCGTGTTCGTGGAGCAATAATTGATGGACTTAGAAAAGAAGATTGGTTGCCACGATCTGCTAGGGAAAAATCAAAAAAACTAGAAGCACAGATTGAATTGATGGAGCAACGATTACAACGTCATGTTACCCCAGAAGAAGTATCTAAAGAATTAGGCGTTAGTGTAGATGATGTATATCAAACAATGCAAGAACATTTTATGTCTAATATTTTATCTATGGACGAGCATTCTTCAGATCAAGATGATTCAGAGGTCAAGACATTTGCCATTAGGGACGATCATATACGTACACCTGAGCAAGAAATTGTTCGAACAGAACTATTAGATGATTTAGTCGAGAACATATTAAAGTTAAACGAAAAAGAGCAACAAGTATTGAGCTTATTCTATACAGAAGAGTTAACTCTAACTGAAATTGGAGAAATGCTTCATCTTTCTACATCAAGAATATCTCAAATACATTCAAAAGCGCTCTTTAAATTGCGTAATCTATTATCAGCCGAGATGCAAAATGTATAATGCACAGGAGGCAAATTGAATGAGCTTAAAAGGCGTAGAATTACAAATTGCATTACCTAAGACCTTTGAAGCAGGTAAAATAACGGAACAAGCACAACAACAAGTGAATACAGGTCAAGATTTAGCTAATCAGGCATTACAAAAACAAATTGAACGAAATAGAACAGCTGTTTTAGAATCTGATAAATCTACTCAAATTAGCGAAGATGATCCATCCAATGATAGAGGAAATGAAAAGCAGCAAGGCCAAAAAAAGAAACATGAATCTTCCGCTCATGAGCAGATACAACATCCTTTCAAAGGACATTTTGTGGATTTTAGCGGATAGGAGTTATAATGGTAGGAACAATTTTAGTGTTTTTATTTATTGCACAAGTGTTAAGCTTTTACTTCATTATTTTACTTTATACGAAAATTTCACGACTAAAAGATATTGAAAAGAGTCAGGAACGATTAAAGGATGAAATGGATAATGCAGTTGGTGCTTATTTAGCTGAAATGCGTGATGAAAATGATCGATTAATTAAAGAATTAACAATGATGAATAGCGAGAATAATACTACAAAAGAGAAAGATACTAACGAGATAAATCATGACCAATCTTCTAAAAAAGAAGAGCTCGTAGTACCAACTTATAATTTGCCGAGAAATGTCGCAGCAAAGGCATATAAAAATAATTCTACAACGATACCAACCACTCCAGTGCAAAATGAATCCTTTAAAGAGGAACTTGCGCATCTTGTTGAGCCGGAAAAGGAACTAACTTTTGATGAACAAATCCAAGAATTGTATCGAAGTGGAAAGACTGTTGATGAAATTGCAAAAATGCTGCAAAAAGGAAAAACAGAAATTGAGTTATTACTGAAATTCCAACATTAAAAGGTTGCATAGGACAAGACTGTATGATATATTATCAAGTGGTGTTACATTACACACGTATTCTGATGCACGGAGAAGGTGCTCACTAATGAGTTGCTCCTACAGATGACGAATACGGAGGACA
>DATMJF010000228.1:0-4056 GCA_035554455.1 Rummeliibacillus sp. | reverse complement strand
TTCAATGGCTCAACACTCGCCCGCGGAAAGCACCATCTGGAGAGACATACTGAGTAAATATTATTTAAATTATTGAATTGTATATTTGAATCAATCTAATAATGCAAAATTAATATAAAATATACGAACATTAAATGCTATCCAATTTTGTTCATTGTGGAGCGAAAGACGGCGACTCCTACGGGAAAAGCTTGAGCTGAAAGCCCCGCAGGAACGAAGTGACGAGGAGATTGAAGCCAAGCCCGTGGAAAGCGCCGTCTGTAGCGGAACATCCAAATATGAATATTGAAAAGTAAATGTGTTGAAATGTTTGTATTTAAAAATTGAAAATGGATTTATGAAATTGACTCAATTAGAAAAGGAAAATATGAAATATTTGTATTAATATCTTTATTTTTATTCTTTCAATTACTACATAATAAAAGTGTTTCAAGATATGTAATATCTGAATTTTGAAGTCTAATTTCATATTTTAATGATAATATACGAAAAATCATTTCATTGATTATGTAAAAATAAATTCATATGTTGAAATGCTATTTCATATTAAATGTAATATCAGAGTGAAAGAATTAGAAAATTGATAATGCTTATAAATGGGGTGGTAATTTGTTTGGATTTTCGATGTATTTAAACAATGATTTAACAGAAAGTGATTACCATTATATTCGTGATATGAAGGATATAGGATTTGAAGAAGTGTTTACCTCATTGCATATACCGGAATACGATACATCACTTTATAAAGGACGTTTAAGTACTTTGGGCGATATATGTAAGAATACTGATTTGAGACTGACGGTGGATATTTCTCCATCAGCGCTTGAGGCCATCAGTCTGACTTTAGAAAATGCAGAAGAAATACAGGAGATGGGGATTACAGGAATTCGTTTTGATTACGGTTTTACCATGGAGGAAATAGCAACATTGTCTAAAAAAATGTTTGTTGCGTTAAATGCAAGCACAATCATTGCTGATGATGTTGAAGTCTTAAAACAATATGATGCAAACTTTGAAAAAATTGAAGCGTGGCATAATTATTATCCAAGAAATGAAACAGGTCTAAGTAAGCAATTTTTAGAAGAAAAAAACAGTGCGTTAAAGAAGTGGGGCTTTACTACGATGGCGTTTGTTCCTGGGGATAAACAACTTCGTGGTCCAGTATTTAGTGGCTTACCCACCCTTGAGAAGCACAGAGGTCGTCATTCTTTAAGCTCGGCAATAGAATTACTAAATGACACTTCAACTGACAAAGTTTTTATTGGTGATCCACGAATAGGTAAAGAAACCATGAACCAGTATAAAGCATTTTTGAAGGGGAAATATTTCTTACTCTATGGTACTTTGTTTGATCATGCACCAAACTACATCACAAATTCTTTTCATAATCGATTTGATGTTGCAAGAGATGTTATTCGTTTTGAGGAAGCAAGATCTTTAGTAACCGGAACAATTCTACCCCAAAATACAGTTGATCGTGAAAAAGGTTCAGTAACTATTGATAATTTGAATTATGGTCGCTATATGGGAGAAATACAGATTACAAGAAGGGATTTGCCAAGCGATCTAAGGGTGAATGTCATTGGGGCAATCCGAAAAGAAGATATTGACTTATTGCCATTAGTAGATGCAGGACAAAAACTACTGATTAAGGAGATGCATTGATGGATTTAGAAAAGCTTACCACAGAGAAAAGAAATGAAAAAACAATGCAACTCGATGAAATGACTATTGAAGAAATACTGTATTTAATGAACCATGAGGATCAAATAGTTCCCAAAAACGTAGAAAAAGAAATACCTCAGATAAAAAAAGTAGTTGATACCATAATTGAAGTCTTTCAAAATGAAGGTCGACTCATTTATATAGGGGCAGGCACAAGTGGTCGTCTTGGTATTCTAGATGCTGCAGAATGTGTACCAACCTTTGGAACATCGCCTGAAAAAGTAGTGGGGCTAATCGCTGGAGGCATGTCTGCAATGACGGTTGCTGTAGAAGGGGCAGAGGATTCTGAAGAATTAGCTAAAAGTAATCTTAAAGATTTAAAGTTAACAGACAAGGATATAGTCATTGGAATTGCAGCAAGTGGACGTACGCCCTTTGTTGTTGGCGGCTTAAAATATGCAAATGAGATAGGAGCAGCAACGGCAAGTATTGCTTGTAATAAGAATTCAATAATCAGTACATACGCTACAATTCCGATTGAAGTAGAGGTGGGGCCTGAGATATTAACTGGCTCAACCCGATTAAAATCAGGAACCGCACAAAAATTGATACTGAATATGTTATCTACCGTATCAATGATAGGGATCGGGAAAATATACAAAAACTTAATGGTAGATGTACAACCAACAAACGAAAAATTAGTAGAACGTTCAAAACGTATTATTATGCAAGCGACGGATTGTACGTATGAAGAGGCAAGTGAAAGTTTTGAAAATGCAAATCGGGATGTCAAGCTGTCAATTGTAATGTTGTTAACGAATTTGGGGATGGATGAAGCAAAAGCGCGTTTGAAACAAGCGAAAGGTTTTGTAAGAAAAACACTTTAAGGGGGTTTGGACATGGCTGAATCAAAAGAGCAACGGATGGCTAGAGAAATATACGATCAAGTCGGTGGTATGGGGAATGTATCTAAAATTATCCACTGTATGACTCGACTTCGTATGACGATTAAAGATGAAACAAAAGTAAATCTAGCGAGTTTAAAAAATGTTCAAGGTGTTTTAGGGATTGTGGAAGACGAAACATTACAAGTAGTAGTTGGACCAGGTACAGTTAACAAGGTAGCAAACGAGATGGTAGCAATGGCAGGGGTGAAGCTAGGAGAACCATTTCCAGATATGTTTAGCACTACAAATAATTTTGACAACTTGACTGATCGCCAACGTGTCGAAGCGAAGGCTGCAGAGGTTAAGGCAGCTCATAAATCAAAACAAAAAAATACAAAATTTAAGAGAATATTAAAGTCAATCTCTAATATCTTCGTCCCATTAATTCCTGCATTCGTAGGTGCAGGTCTATTAGGCGGTATAGCTGCTATTTTATCTAATATGCTCGTGGCAGGGCAAATCGGTGATAACTGGTCACAAATTATTACGATATTAAATATTATCAAAAATGGCGTATTTGCATATCTAGTAATTTATGTTGGTATTAATAGTGCCAACGAATTTGGAGCAACACCTGGTTTAGGCGGGGTCGTCGGGGCAACAACCTTATTAACAGGAATGAATCCTGAAGTTCCATTAACCAATATCTTCAATGGAGCCGCTTTATCAGCTGGGCAAGGTGGTATTTTAGGGGTTATTTTCGCTGTATGGATCTTATCTATTGTTGAAAAAAATGTTCGTAAATTTGTTCCAGATGCAGTGGATATTATTATAACGCCTACAATTACATTACTGATTGTAGGATTAATCACGATCTTTATCGTAATGCCTGTTGCAGGGGTTATCTCAGCAAGTTTGGTAGGAGCAGTAAACTGGATATTAGATGTAGGCGGTGCATTCTCAGGATTTGTGCTTGGAGCAACTTTCCTTCCAATGGTCATGTTCGGATTGCATCAAATATTAACGCCGCTCCATATTGAAATGATAAATAGCTCAGGTGTGACATTGTTATTACCAGTATTAGCGATGGCCGGTGCAGGTCAAGTAGGGGCTGCAATCGCATTATGGGTAAGATGCCGTAAAAACAAAAAAATTACAAACTTAATCAAGGGTGCACTTCCTGTAGGGATTCTAGGAATTGGTGAACCGTTAATTTATGGGGTAACACTTCCGTTAGGCCGTCCTTTCATTACTGCTTGTATAGGTGGGGGTATAGGCGGTGCTGTGATTGCTGGTATCGGTGGTATAGGTTCCATTGCTATCGGACCAAGTGGTGTATCGTTAATTCCACTAATTTCAAATGGGCATATCCTTGGATATATCTTAGGTTTACTTTCAGCATACGTTGGTGGCTTTGTTGCAACCTATTTCTTCGGTGTTCCTAAAGATGCAATGCAAGAAAGTGAAAATATGGAATAATAAAAGTTATTCTATAAAACAGGGA
>DATMJF010000227.1:0-10757 GCA_035554455.1 Rummeliibacillus sp. | reverse complement strand
AATTATTTGGTTATGAAGACGGGGCATTTACTGGCGCAAAAAAAGGCGGGAAACGCGGGTTATTTGAAGAAGCAAATGGAGGAAGTATTTTTTTAGATGAGATTGGTGAGCTTTCGCTAAGTACGCAAGCGAAATTATTGCGAGTCCTGCAGGAACAAGAAATTGTTCGGGTAGGTGGTTCAAAACCGATTCCAATCGATGTACGAATTATTGCAGCGACAAATGTCAATATGGAAAAAGCTTTGCATGATCATACTTTCCGCGAGGATCTCTATTATCGTCTGAATCGAATGCCGATTTATATTCCATCATTACGAAAACGATTAGAGGATATACCCCAACTTGTAGAACGGCTTCTTTCGAAACTAAATCGTGAGTATGGAAGAAATGTTACAAGCATAACACCAACTGTATTACAAAGGTTAAAGTCCTACCGTTGGCCAGGAAATGTACGTGAATTAGAAAATGTAATTGGACGAGCAATGATTTACATGCCAATAAATGAAACAGAATTACATGAGCAATATTTGCATGTTTCAACAAATCAAATGGATTTGGATGCAAAAAGGATAACAAATGAATTAAATGTTGAAGGTACATTAGAAGAACAGATTAATCATTTTGAAAAACAAATCATACAACAAGCATTAGAAAGCTGCCTGCATAATAAAACAAAAACAGCAAAAATGCTTAATATCTCCATCAGAAATTTGTATTATAAATTAGAAAAATATGAACTTGCATAAAATGACGTGCAAAAAAATGCATGACGTGCAAAAAAATGCATGTTTTAAAAAGCCAATCATTAATGAAAATCATTTCTGATAGGCTTTTTTCATTTGGCATACATCTTGCATTTAATATAAGTGACTGGGTTATCTAAGCAACCAGAAAAGGTGAATTTTTTCACAACTTCAAAGGGGGATTTACAAATGGAAATTTTTAAATACATGGAGAAATACGATTACGAACAAGTGGTGATTTGTCAGGATCAAACATCAGGATTAAAGGCAATAATCGCTATTCACGATACAACATTGGGGCCAGCACTAGGTGGAACACGGATGTGGACATATGCTTCAGAAGAGGCGGCAATCGAGGATGCATTACGATTAGCACGTGGTATGACATATAAAAACGCAGCAGCAGGATTAAATCTTGGTGGTGGAAAAACGGTAATAATGGGAGATCCTTTCAAAGACAAAAACGAAGAAATGTTCCGTGCGTTAGGAAGATTCATTCAAGGTTTAAATGGTCGCTATATTACGGCTGAGGACGTTGGTACAACAGTTGCAGACATGGATTTAATTCATGAAGAAACAAATTATGTTACCGGGATTTCTCCAGCTTTTGGTTCTTCAGGAAATCCATCGCCTGTTACTGCATATGGTGTTTATGTTGGAATGAAAGCTGCAGCGAAGGAAGCCTTTGGAAGTGATCATTTAGAAGGTAAAAAAGTTGCGGTTCAAGGTCTTGGGAATGTTGCCTACACTTTATGCAAATATTTACATGAAGATGGAGCGGAATTAATTGTTACAGATATCAATGAGACTGCAGTTAAACGTGTTGTAGAAGAATTTGGCGCAACAGCTGTTGACCCAACTGAAATTTATGCACAAGACGTTGATATCTTTGCACCATGTGCCCTAGGCGCAATCATCAACGATCAAACCATTCCTCAATTAAAAGCAAAAGTCATTGCAGGTTCTGCAAATAATCAATTGCAAGAATCACATCATGGTCAAATAGTACATGAATTAGGAATTGTCTACGCACCTGACTATGTTATTAATGCAGGAGGCGTGATTAACGTAGCAGATGAACTTTATGGTTACAATCAAGAACGAGCAATGAAAAGAGTCGAAGGAATTTATGACAGTATCACAAAAGTTATTGAAATTTCAAAACGAGATGGAATTCCGACGTATTTGGCTGCTAACCGATTAGCGGAGGAAAGAATTTCTAGGGTTTCCAAATCAAGAAATACATTTTTGCAAAATGGAAAGCATATTCTATCAAATCGCTAATATAGATTAAGATAAATAAGATGATTTTTTTCGAGAGTATGATATAATTTAGTACCAGGTAATAAAAAAGAAGCTGTCACTTTTAACTAAATGTCATTGATAAAAAGTGACAGCTATCACGTTTGAGATATTCAATTAAGTGGTATAAATAATATGGAAATATAAAATGGGAGCGTGTTCTTATGGCTAAGAATTATGACCTTGTCATAGTAGGTGGCGGTCCTGGAGGATATGTCGCTGCAATTCGAGCTGCACAATTAGGCCTCTCTACTGCCATCGTGGAAAAAAGTAAACTAGGAGGTACTTGTTTACATAAAGGTTGTATACCGAGCAAAGCTTTGTTACGCAGTGCTGAAGTTTATCGGACTACAAAAGAGCAAGCTCACGAATTCGGTGTAGACGTTCAAAATATTACATTAAACTTTGAACAGGCTCAAAACCGTAAAAATGGGATTGTCGATCAATTGCATAAAGGGATTCAAGCATTGATGAAAAAAGGGAAAATTGATGTTTATGAAGGGTATGGAAGAATTCTAGGCCCATCCATCTTCTCTCCAATGCCAGGTACAATTTCGGTTGAATTTGAAGACCATAGAGAAAATGAAATGCTAATACCTCAAAATGTAATCATTGCAACGGGTTCAAGACCAAGATTTCTAGAAGGATTGAAGTCTGATGGAGAAAGAATCTTAACATCTGATGATTTAATGACACTTGATCAATTACCAAAATCATTGATTATAGTTGGTGGTGGCGTTATTGGGATTGAATGGGCATCGATGCTACATGACTTTGGTGTAGAAGTAACTGTTGTTGAATATTCAAACGCTATTTTACCTACTGAGGATGAGGACATTCAAAAAGCGATGGCTAAATCCTTTAAAAAACGTGGTATTAAAGTAGTGACGAATGCCAACCTTATTGCAACTTCTCTTCAAAAGTTGGAAGATGGAGTTGAAATTGGAGCTGAAATCGATGGAGAACAACAAACTTTTTCAGCAGAAAAATTATTATTATCCGTTGGCAGACAAGCTAATACTGGAAATATTGGACTTGAAAATACAGACATTCAAGTGGTTCGAGGCTTTATCGAAGTAAATGAGCATTATCAAACAAAGGAATCACATATATATGCAATTGGAGATGTTATTGGGGGCTTACAACTAGCACATGTAGCATCTCACGAAGGGATTCATGCAGTTGAACATATCGCAGGACTTGATCCAGAAACGTTAGAGCTTCATAAAATTGCTCGCTGTATTTACGGTAGTCCAGAGGTTGCGAGTATTGGTTTAACTGAAAAACAAGCGACAGAACAAGGAATTGAAATAGCGGTAGGGAAATTCCCATTTGCAGGAATAGGTAAAGCACTTGTCTTTGGTGAAACTGAAGGGTTTGTCAAGATGATTGCAGACAAAAAAACAGAAGACCTTGTTGGTGTGCATATAATCGGTGCGCATGCAACAGAGCTCATTTCTGAAGCTAGTCTTGCGATGCTAGTAGATGCGACACCATGGGAAATTGCTTCGCATATTCACCCACATCCGTCGTTATCGGAAGCAATTGGAGAAGCAGCTCTAGCTGTTGAGGGAAAAGCTATTCATCAGTAAGGGAGAGATGAAAATATGACTGAAAATAGACACGCTGTATTAGGCTTATCAGATGAAGTAGTACTTGAAATGTACAGAACAATGCTATTAGCACGTCGATTAGATGAAAGAATGTGGCTTCTAAATCGAGCAGGTAAAATTCCATTTGTAATTTCTTGCCAAGGTCAAGAAGCCGCTCAAGTCGGTGCAGCTTTTGCACTAAATCGTGAAGAAGATTATGTTGCACCATATTACAGAGATATGGGTGTCGTATTACACTTTGGGATGACAACAAAAGATTTAATGTTATCTGCTTTTGCGAAAGCAGAAGATCCGAACTCTGGTGGTAGACAAATGCCAGGGCATTTTGGTCAGAAGAAAAACCGCATATTAACAGGCTCTTCCCCGGTTACAACACAAGTACCACATGCAGTGGGCGTTGCGCTTGCAGGTAAAATGCAAAAGAAGGATTTTGTAACATTTGTGACTTTAGGTGAGGGATCATCCAATCAAGGAGATTTCCATGAAGGAGCTAATTTTGCAGGTGTCCATAAATTGCCAGTTATCATTATGGTGGAAAATAACCGTTATGCTATTTCCGTTCCATTAAATAAACAAATTGCTTGTGAAAACATATCAGATCGCGCAATTGGTTACGGAATGCCTGGAGTAACAGTAGATGGCAATGATCCAATAGAAGTATACAAAGTAGTAAAAGAGGCTGCGGACCGTGCAAGAGCAGGTGAAGGTCCTAGCTTGATAGAAACTGTTTGTTATCGTTTAACTGCACATTCTTCCGACGATGACCAACGCCAATATCGTACTGAAGAGGATCTAGCAGAAGGTAAAGCTAATGATCCAATTCTAAGATTTTCAAATTATTTAAGAGAACAAAACATCTTAACTGCTGAAATTGAAGAAAAACTACAAGAAGAAATTATGGCTGAAATTGATGAAGCAACTGATTATGCAGAGCAAGCTCCATATGCTGCACCTGAGGATGCACTAAAATATGTCTATGCAGAACAAGAGGAGGTGTAACAAATGGCTATTTTATCTTATATTGATGCGATTACATTAGCAATGAAAGAAGAAATGGAAAGAGATGAACGCGTTTTCGTACTTGGTGAGGACGTTGGTCGTAAAGGTGGCGTTTTTAAAGCAACCCAAGGACTGTATGAACAATTTGGGGAAGAAAGAGTCATCGATACACCTTTAGCTGAATCTGCTATTGCGGGTGTTGGAATTGGCGCAGCAATGTATGGATTGAGACCAATTGCTGAAATGCAGTTTGCAGATTTTATCATGCCTGCTGTTAACCAAATTGTCTCTGAAGCTGCAAGAATTCGCTATCGTTCGAATAATGACTGGACTTGTCCAATGGTAATCAGAGCACCATTTGGCGGAGGTATTCACGGCGCACTTTACCATTCACAATCAGTAGAAGCTGTATTTGCCAATCAACCAGGTTTGAAAATCGTCATTCCTTCTACACCTTATGATGCAAAAGGTTTGTTAAAAGCAGCAATTCGTGATGAAGATCCTGTATTATTCTTTGAACATAAAAGAGCCTATCGTTTGATTAAAGGCGAAGTTCCTGAAGATGACTACACAATTGAAATTGGGAAAGCGGATGTTAAACGCGAAGGCGAAGATATTACGGTGATTACTTATGGATTAGCCGTTCATTTTGCATTACAAGCTGCAGAACGACTTGAAAAGGATGGGATTTCTGCTCATATTTTAGATCTGCGTACGATTTATCCACTCGATCAAGAAGCAATTATTGAAGCAGCGAAAAAGACAGGTAAAGTTTTACTTGTAACAGAAGATAACAAAGAAGGTAGTGTCATAGGTGAAGTGGCTGCGATCATTGCTGAACATGCACTATTTGATCTTGATGCACCGATTAAACGATTAGCAGGACCTGATGTACCGGCAATGCCATATGCACCAACAATGGAAAAATTCTTTATGATTAATCCAGAAAAAGTAGAGCAAGCAATGCGTGAACTAGCAGAATTTTAATGCTAAAGCGGCTCGTCTTAAGGAAGATAGCCTAAGAGCGCCACGTCCTGTGGCTATCTGACTCACATCCTGTGAGCAGCAGCAGCCGGATATTTTCTAAAAGGGTAAAGGGGGTTATAAGATGGCAACTCAAAACATCACAATGCCACAGCTAGGGGAAAGTGTAACAGAAGGAACGATTGAAAAATGGTTGGTTAAGCCAGGCGATCAAGTAAAAAAATATGATACTTTGGCTGAAGTACAAACAGATAAAGTAACAGCAGAACTTCCTTCATCTTTTACAGGTACAATAGGAGAGCTGATTGCAAAAGAAGGCGACACAATTGCTGTTGGCGAAGTTGTTTGCAAGATTGAGATTGAAGAAGCTACAACAACTAAAAATGCACCTCAAAATAGTCCAAGTACCAATGTTGTTGCATCCACAAAACCAACAGATCAATCGATGAAATCAAGATATTCTCCAGCTGTCGTACGCTTAGCTGCAGAACATCAAATTGATTTGACTCAAGTGGAAGGTAGCGGTACTTCAGGGCGTATTACGAGAAAAGATATTCATAAAATACTGGAAGAAGGATTTATTCCAAAACCTTCTACACAAACAGATGAGATGCCTGTAGTTGAAGTGAAACAACAACCAGTTGCTGAAGTCAAAGTGGAAAAAGAATTTACGCCAATCAGTTCAGGGGATATTGAAATTCCAATATCCGGTGTGCGTAAAGCCATCGCAAAAAATATGGTGACAAGTACACAAGAAGTTCCGCACGCATGGATGATGATGGAAATAGATGTTACGGATTTAGTAAGTTATCGCGATTCAATCAAAGACGAATTTAAAAAGAAAGAAGGATACAGTCTTACTTACTTTGCTTTCTTTGTAAAAGCTGTATCGCAAGCTTTGAAAGAATTCCCGATGATGAATTCACAATGGCAAGGTGACAAAATCATCCAGAAAAAAGAGATTAACTTGTCTATAGCTGTTGCGACTGAAGATGCGTTATTTGTACCAGTCATTCACAATGCTGATGATAAATCCATCAAAGGAATTGCTAAGGAAATTTATGAGCTAGCAACAAAAGTAAGAAGTGGTAAGTTAAAATCTGACGATATGCAAGGCGGAACATTTACTGTCAATAACACAGGTTCGTTTGGTTCTGTTCAATCTATGGGCATTATCAATTACCCTCAAGCTGCTATTTTACAAATTGAATCCATTGTCAAACGACCTGTTATCATGAATGGCGGAATGTTCGCTGCACGGGATATGGTTAATATTTGTCTATCAATTGATCATAGAATTTTAGATGGATTCATTAGTGGGAAATTTCTCGCTCGCGTTAAAGAAATTCTCGAAAATATCTCAAAAGACAATACTTCAATTTATTAACAGTAGTCTGAAAACCGTTATATTACGGTTTTCAGACTTTTTTTACTTTTACGAATCCCAAATGTTGTGTAAAATAGTGAATAGAATCACCGAAGGGGGGAAGCGTCATCGCGTCCGTATGACAAAAATGAAAGAAGTAGAATTTACAAATCCTTCTTATGATGAATGGAAGGAAGCATCGATAAAAGCTTTGAAAGGGAAACCTTTTGAATCATTATTTACTAAAACAATTGAAGGTATCACACAAGAACCTTTATATACTGCAGAAAGCCTATTAGCAAAGGTTGATGGCAAATTAGAAGAACAGGTTTCTACGATTCGAGCAATGCAAACTGAAGGTGTATTTAGCGTAGCACAAGAAGCTTTCGGCGATACAATTGAAAAATTTATTGCACAAGTAGAAGATTCTTTTGAACGAGGCAATCAATATGTCACAGTTGGTAAAGTGAATTTCGAATGGAATGAAGCTGCACTAAAACAATTGGCAGCATTATTTGAAAAACATCCATTTTGTATCAATGTAGTAGATTCAGCAGTTTTAAATGTATTTAATTACATTGAAAATAAAGAAGTAACAGGCTTTATCCGATCACAAGAAAAATTTAATATTTCTGATTTTCCGAATGTTCGAAAGTTAAACGCTTACATTTCTGATGCGCATTATGAAGGGGCAAATGCTGTTCAAGAATTGGCTATTGCACTTGCAAAAGCAAGTGAATTAGCTGGCGACATAAGTTTTGAGGAATTCGAAAGACAATTCTTTGTATCTTTTTCTGTTGATACAAAATTCTTTATGGAAATTGCGAAACTTCGTGCATTTAGAGTACTATGGAAAGCATTTGCTTTAGGCTACGGTGTGGAAAAACCTCAACCGGTAAAAATCCTTGCAGAAACATCTTTACGTAGTTTTTCTAAATTAGATGTATATGTAAATCTTTTACGTGCTGGTAATGAAGCTTTCTCTGCTGTTTTAGGTGGAGCGGACGTGGTGACAGTACATCCTCATGATGTATTAACAAAACCAACAAACCAATCAATTCGTATCGCACGAAATGTTTCACTAGTGATAAAAGAAGAATCTCATGTAACAAAAGTATTGGACCCAGCTGGTGGTTCATATTATATCGAATCATTAACACATGATCTTGTGAAGGAAGCTTGGGCGAAATTTGTCGAAATCGAAGAAGCAGGCGGTTATAGTGCTTATGTTGCATCTGGCAATCTTCAAAAAGAACTTGAAGAAATGATGGCAAAACGGATCCAAGATGTTGAACGTCGTAAAACAGTTTTAGTTGGTACAAACGATTTTGCAAACGCACAAGAAGAAGTACCTACAGAATCTTTCTATGAAGTGAACCGAATCGCAAAACCATTCGAAGATCTTCGACAAGAATTCAAAAAGTCACCGATTGATGTGTCTATTTTAACATATGGTACTTTCAAAAAGATTAAACCACGTACAGACTTTGTAAAAGGTGTATTCGCTACTGCAGGTATTACGGCTGAAGTAACAGAACCATTTACAGATATCGAAAAAGCAAAAGAATGGTTAGCAAACACTTCTGCAGATTATGTTGTATTAAGCGCAATCGATGAAGATACAAAAGAAGTTATTCCGGCAATACTAGCTGCAAAACCTGGACATGTAATCCTTGATGCAGCAGGTAAATTTGATGAAGCTTGGGAAAGCCAAGGCTTAAATGGTTTTGTCTATGCTGGTCAAAATATTATCGAGAAATTACAAGGCATCCAAGATACCTTGAAGGAGGTTCAACGATGAGCAAGCCAAACTTTGCAGAGATTTCAATAGAAGATGTTTTACAAAAAGAGCAAGTGCCTTCTTCAGATAAAACATTCCTTACAAATGAAAATATTGAAGTGAAAAATGTATATACAAAAGAAGACAATGAAGATCTAAAACATTTAAATGATGTAGCAGGTATTGCACCAAATACACGTGGACCATATCCAACAATGTATGTAGGACGTCCTTGGACAATTCGTCAATATGCTGGTTTCTCTACTGCTGAAGAATCCAATGCATTTTATCGTCGTAACCTTGCTATGGGTCAAAAAGGTTTATCTGTTGCATTTGACCTTGCAACACATCGTGGATATGACTCCGACCACCCACGTGTAACGGGGGATGTTGGTAAAGCTGGTGTGGCAATTGACTCAGTGGAAGATACGAAAATTCTATTTGATGGTATCCCACTTGATCAAATGTCTGTATCTATGACGATGAATGGTGCAGTTCTTCCAGTTCTTGCATTCTATATTGTTACTGCAGAAGAACAAGGCGTAACACCTGATAAATTAATGGGTACTATCCAAAATGATATTTTAAAAGAATATATGGTTCGTAATACATATATTTACCCACCAGAAATGTCGATGAAAATTATCGCAGATATTTTTGAATATACTTCAAAATTCATGCCTAAATTTAACTCTATTTCTATTTCTGGATATCATATCCAAGAAGCAGGTGCAACAAATGATATTGAACTTGCTTATACATTAGCAGATGGACTTGAATATGTTCGTACAGGGTTGAAAGCTGGTATTGATATCGATAAATTCGCACCACGTTTATCATTCTTCTGGGCAATCGGTATGAACTATTACATGGAAGTTGCGAAAATGCGTGCAGCTCGTCGAATCTGGGCACAAATGATGTCTACATTTAATCCAGCAAATCCAAAAACTCTGGCATTACGTACACACTCACAAACTTCTGGTTGGTCTTTAACTGAACAAGATCCATTCAATAACGTGACACGTACGTTAGTTGAAGCTAACGCAGCAACAATGGGACATACGCAATCCCTTCATACAAACGCACTTGATGAAGCGATTGCACTTCCTACTGATTTCTCTGCTCGTATCGCACGTAATACACAATTGTTCTTACAAAACGAAACGGGTATGACAAAAACAATCGATCCATGGGGCGGTTCATACTATGTTGAAAAATTGACAGATGAATTAACTGAATCAGCATGGAAATTGATTGAAGAAGTCGAAGAACTAGGCGGTATGGCTAAAGCAATCGAAACGGGTCTTCCAAAAATGAAAGTCGAAGAAGCAGCAGCAAAACGCCAAGCAAAAATCGACTCAAAAGCAGAAACCATTATTGGTGTAAACAAATATCGATTGACTGAAGAAGAACCAATCGAAATTTTGGATATCGATAATACATTAGTACGCCAATCTCAAATTGACCGTATTAATAAGATGAAGGAAGAGCGAGATGATGCAGAAGTGAAACGTCACTTAGCACGCCTTACTAAAGCAGCTGAAACAGGTGAAGAAAACTTACTTGCTGTTGCAGTTGACGCAGCTCGTGCACGTGCAACACTTGGTGAAATTTCAGATGCTATCGAAGAAGTTTCTGGACGTCACAAAGCTGTTATTCGCTCAATTAGTGGTGTATATGCTTCAAACTATTCAGATACAGAAGCTATTACTGAAATTAAACAAATGACAGATGAGTTCTTAGAAAATGAAGGCCGTCGCCCACGTATTTTAGTTGCTAAAATGGGCCAAGATGGTCATGACCGTGGTGCGAAAGTTGTTGCGACTGCATACGCTGACTTTGGCTTTGACGTCGATATCTCCCCATTATTTATGACACCAGAAGAAACAGCTCAAATGGCTGTAGAAAACGATGTTCACGTTGTTGGGGTATCTTCACTTGCAGCAGGTCACAAAACATTAGTGCCTGAA
>DATMJF010000226.1:0-2524 GCA_035554455.1 Rummeliibacillus sp. | reverse complement strand
AAAGAGGTCACACCTGTTCCCATGCCGAACACAGAAGTTAAGCTCTTTAGCGCCAATGGTAGTTGGGGGCTGTCCCCCTGCGAGAGTAGGACGTTGCTAGGCACACTTAAAAAAGCGAGAAGAAGACGTAATGTTTTCTTCTCGCTTTTTTGTAGTATTCTTCTTCAAATAGATATCGCTTGTTTTTTATCATTAAAAGAATAATTTCATTGAGAATGCAAAAGGTAGAAAAGAAAATAATGATTTTATAGTATCGATTACTTTTGTGGAGAAAATAAGCCTCAAACGTTGAAGAAAGACATTTTCTAAAAATTAGCGGAAGTAGGATTCAAAGCATGAAATTAAAAACCCATCTGTTGAGTGCCTTCATAGTAGCATTAGTTTCACTTGTAGGATTTAGTTGCATGGCTATTTTAATAAGCGATCATAAAATTGTTCGATTTGATCAGACGATTATTTCCTTTATTCAAGGACTAGAGTCACCGTTACTTACTTTAATCATGAAGTTTTTCACATATTTAGGTTCATTTCCTGTGGTAATGGTTCTATTTATTGTTGTATCGTACTATTTATATATAGTGTTAAAGCATCGAGCGGAATTCCTATTGTTTGCCACGGTATTAATAGGGACGGTAATCTTAAATGGAATTTTAAAGCAGTTGTTTCATCGAGCACGTCCAGACTTTCATCGATTAATCGAAGCAGGCGGCTATAGTTTTCCAAGTGGGCATGCAATGAGTGCATTTTCCTTTTATGGAATTGTTGCCTTCTTGTTATGGCGTCATATACCAAACCGGTTAGGCCGTACTGCTCTAATTTTGGTAAGTATTATATTCATCCTAATGATTGGTATTAGCCGAATTTATCTTGGTGTACATTATCCAAGCGATATAGTTGGAGGCTATTTTGCCAGCGGTTTATGGCTAACAATAGCTATTTGGTTCTTCCAAAGATATAAAGAAAAACAATATGAAAGAAGCCATCTTTCTTAGTGTAAAGAATCTGTGAATTTTAAATAATTAGTGGGAGTTAATATTGAGAGGAGAGCTAATTTGGAAAATTGGATTATTGAAGTAATGAATTCATATGGATATATAGGTATACTCCTCTTAATTGCTCTAGAAAATATTTTCCCACCTATTCCATCTGAAGTAATTTTAACATTTAGTGGATTCCTGACGACTACATCGGATGCAACTGTAATTGGCGTAATTATCTTTTCAACAATTGGTTCAGTAGTTGGGGCTATTGTTTTATACGGTATCGGCCTACTTCTTGACGTACATAGACTAGAGAAAATAGTTGATAGATGGGGGCATATACTAAGATTAACGCGAAAGGATATTCGCAAAGCAGATGCTTGGTTTCATAAGTTTGGGGTCTGGGCAGTATTAGTGGGAAGGCTTGTCCCTTTGGTTAGAAGTTTAATTTCTATTCCAGCTGGCATGGCACATATGAACTTTGGCGTATTCTTATTATTTACGACAATTGGTTCGTTAATTTGGAATAGTATTTTAGTAAATGTAGGAGCAGCGGTAGGCTCTTCATGGAGTACAATCGCTGGCTATATGGATACATACTCTAATGTTGTGGTCATAATTTTAGGTGTACTCTTTGTATTGTTTGTTATTTGGTTTATCAGAAGTAGGAAGAAGTAATCAAATCTAATTGCTGTAGTGCGTTCTTTGGGACGTATCTACAGTTTTTTTATGTGTTAGAAGCTGTATTATTAGCCTTTTCCATAAATTTGTTTACTATGTTTGGCGTTTTACCTACAATAAATAGAAAAGAAACCAGAATTATTTAGCGGGAGGGATAATGTATGAGTTTTGATTACATATTATTTGATTTGGATGGTACGTTAACAGACCCAAAGGAAGGTATTACAAGAAGTATTGCTTATGCATTAGAAAAATTGAATGAAGAAAGTATAGATGAACAAACTTTGGAATCTTTTATTGGTCCCCCATTAATGGAATCTTTTTGCGAGGTTTGCGGATTTGATCATCAAAAGGCAGAAAAAGCGATTGAGTATTATCGTGAAAGATTTAAACAAGTTGGTTTGTATGAAAACAAAGTATATCCTGGGATTGACGAATTACTTTCTTTATTGAAGAAAAAAGGGGTAAAGTTAGCAGTGGCTACATCAAAGGCAACTATTTTCGCTGATGAGATAGTAAAGCATTTTAAATTAAAACAGTATTTTGATGTAGTGGTAGGTAGTAATTTAGATGGTACACGTTCAGCTAAAAATGAAGTCATACACGAAGTTTTAAAACAATTATCCTTCCCACCTAAAGAAAGTGTTGTTATGATTGGTGATCGCAAATATGACATCATCGGGGCACAAAAAGAAGGAATTTCAAGCATTGGTGTATGTTATGGATATGGTAGCCAAGAAGAGTTGGAATTAGCAAAGCCTATGGATATTGTCCAAGATATACAGGAGCTAAGCAAATATTTATTGAATGGCCAGTAAATGATTAAAACCTGATTTGTTGAAATAGATTTTTGTTAATATAAG
>DATMJF010000225.1:0-17734 GCA_035554455.1 Rummeliibacillus sp. | reverse complement strand
TACCAATTTCAAGCGCTTTAGATAGCATTGATTTATTGGCATTAAATACGGTTACGTTTGCTTCATAAGATCTTGTTGCTGAAATTAAATCTACCATTTCTTTTAATGGATCTACATTTGAAGTCTGAACATATCCATCTTTATTTGCATCTGGATTAGTTGGGTCATAATCGAGTTTATATGGGGTTTTGGTATCCTCATTTATATTTGTAACTTTCACACCATTTCCTACTGATGCATTTCCAGCACTACCTTTAGCGACATTTAGGTAATTTGAAAACGAATTTTCTTTAGGAACTAAGGATACAGTTTTTCTTGTATAGGGAACCCATTTACCATTTACCTTTTTTGCACGTGTTGTATCAACATTCGCCATATTAGAAGAAATTACATCCATTCGAAGTCGTTGTGCTGTCAAAGCAGATCCAGTAGTGTCCATACTATGGAAAATTGTCATATTTAATTAACCTCCTTTTGCAACGACTAATAGTGAATTCAACTTACTATTAACTCGATCGATTAATGCATTATAATAAATTGTATTTTCTGCTAAACTTGCCTGTTCTTTATCCATATCCACACCATTCCCATTTTCTCTATAACTCAAATTAGAGTAACTATATACACCTGGTGTTTGGGTATCTGTTTGAAAATCAATATGCTTATCGTTAGTCCGATACGCTTTTATGTATGAGTCTTGAGCATCTGACAACATTTTACTAAAGCTTACATCTTTCGCTTTATAGTTAGGTGTATCAACATTTGCTATATTTTGTGCTATTGTTTTTTGTTTTACGCTGGCATATGACAATCCATTTTCTATATTACTTATAGTGCCTCCAAAAAAGCTCAAATCGTTCACCTCAATTCGACTAAAAATGCCAAATTCCCTAATATTTCATCACTTTCTAATTGTAATAAAGATGTTATAAAGTGTCTATCATTTATAGCATCTTTTTAATAGGACAAATAAACTATTTTTATATAAAAAATGGTAGTCAAAGCATTTTTTACACCCCTCTATTCCTACTTTGTAATCACAGTATATTTTCACTATATATATAGTAGAAAACGATAAAACATAGGCTATTACATCTTTTTCAATGATAAAAATTCTCTTTTATAATATTTTTTCGACAAAATATCCCCCTTACTTTCCTCCTACTAATTTTAATTTCACTTAAAAAGGTTATTACGGAAGGCAAATATCATTTTTTTATTAAAATAATCATATTAAACTGAAATTATAATTCAAAATAACTACTATTCATACAATTAATTTGTCATAAGTGAAACTTAGTAGTTTAATTTGTTAAAAACCGACATCACACTTGATAGTTTAGTGGTAACACATCTAGAAGTTATTACTTAACAGACGAAAAAAACCTTTTCTGTTTTTTACAGAAAAGGTTTTAATCAGTTATTTTTTTTAACGCATTTTAATTTCTGCTAATGCATTTAAAAATTTACTATTCAATACTTTAATATAAGTACCTTTCATACCTAATGAGCGAGATTCGATAACGCCCGCAGATTCTAATTTACGTAAAGCATTAACGATTACTGAACGAGTAATCCCAACTCGATCCGCAATTTTAGAAGCAACTAATAATCCTTCAGAACCATCTAATTCTTCAAAGATATGTTCAATTGCTTCAAGTTCACTGTAAGATAGTGAGTTAATAGCCATTTGAACAACAGCTTTGCTACGAGCTTCTTCTTCAATTTCTTCCGCTTTTTCACGAAGGATTTCCATACCTACTACAGTTGCGCCGTATTCAGCTAGGATTAATTCGTCATCTTCAAATTTACTTTCTAAACGCGCAAGTACTAGTGTTCCTAAACGTTCTCCGCCACCAATAATTGGTACAATTGTTGTTAAACCAGATTTGAATACTTCTTGAGTTTCAACGGGGAATGCACTATGTTCATCGAAGACATCTAAGTTAGAAGCAGTTTCAGAGAAGTCGTATAAGTGGCGAGTGTATTCTTCTGGGAATTGACGTTCTTCAAGCATTTTTTTCAAACGTTCGTTTTCAATTTGTTGATTTGCAGCAATACCTAGTAATTTACCTTTACGGCTTACGATATATACGTTACTTTCGATTACTTCACCAAGTGTTTCAGCCATTTCTTTAAAGTTAACTGGTTTACCTGCTGATGCTTGAAGCATCGAATTAATTCTTCTTGTTTTAGCTAATAAATTCATTTTTATTTAGCCTCCTGTTAATTTTCCATAATTTATGCAATATTCAAAAGGTTTTGAATTTTGTGCAACATCTTAGATTATAAACTATAAAATAAACTGTGACAAATCTTTATTCTTTACAATTTCGTTAAGTTTTTGGTCAATATAGCTTTCTGTAATTTCTATATGTGCTGGTGAAATATCTGCAGCTTCGAAGGATAGCTCTTCTAAAAGGCGTTCAAGAATAGTATGCAAGCGTCTTGCACCAATATTGTCTGAATCTTGGTTTACATTTGTTGCAATTTCAGCAATACGTTCAATTGCTTCATCTGTAAATACAATTTCAACACCTTCAGTAGCAAGTAAAGCTTGATATTGCAAGATAAGTGAATGATCTGGCTCTTTTAAAATACGCACAAAATCTTCCTTCGTCAACTTCTCCAATTCTACACGAATTGGGAATCGCCCTTGTAATTCAGGTATCAAATCAGATGGTTTTGACATATGGAACGCTCCTGCTGCCATAAATAACATAAAGTCTGTTCTCACAGGACCATATTTCGTATTTACAGTTGAGCCCTCTACAATTGGCAAAATATCACGTTGAACACCTTCACGTGAAACATTCGCATTACCACCGCTACTGTTGTTTCTTGTCGCAATTTTATCAATTTCATCAATAAAAATAATGCCGGATTGTTCAGCTCGAAGAATAGCTTCTTCTGATACCTCATCGCTATCAATTAGTTTGTTTGCTTCTTCGATTATTAAGATACGTCTAGCATCTTTTACTTGTAAGCGGCGTTTTTTCTTTTTAGGTGGCATTAGACTTGAAAGCATATCGCCCATATTCGTTCCACCCATATCCATTCCGCCACCAGGGAACATGCCCATCATATTGGTTTGTTGTTCTGTTACTTCAATAGTTACCCATTCATTTTCTAATTTCCCATCACGTAAATTATCGGCAATTTGAGAACGTTTTAAGGTAACTTGTGTATCTTCTTCTGTATTCTCTTCTGATGTGTCATTTTTTTGACCAAAAAGAGCTTCAAAAGGATTTTGCGTTGTTTGCTTCTTACGCATACTAGGTACTAGAAGCTTAACAATTTGATCATTTGCCAAACGTTCAGCTTGTTCTTTAACTTCTTCTTGTTTCTCTTCTTTTACCAGTCGATTCGAGATTTCAACCAAATCTCGAACCATTGATTCTACATCACGACCAACATAACCTACTTCTGTAAATTTTGTGGCTTCTACTTTAAGAAATGGCGCTTTCACAAGGCGAGCAATACGTCTAGCAATTTCAGTTTTACCAACACCAGTGGGACCAATCATTAAAATGTTTTTTGGTATTACTTCGTTTTTCATCTCTTCAGAAAGTAATTGTCTGCGATAACGATTACGAAGTGCTACAGCAACTGCTCGCTTAGCTTGGTTTTGGCCTACAATATAACGATTCAAATACTCCATCATTTCTCTAGGGGTCTTTTGTTGTGTCATACTTTTAGATCCTCCACAATAATATTATGGTTTGTAAATACACAAATATCTGCTGCAATTTCTAAAGATGCCTTCGCAATTTCTTTCGCGGTCATCTGATCTCCAGCATATTGTTTTAATGCTCTACCAGCTGACAATGCATAATTCCCTCCGGAACCAATCGCTAAAATCCCGTCATCTGGTTCAATTACTTCACCCGATCCAGATACTAACAATAAAGTCTCGCTATTCATGACAAGTAATAGTGCTTCCAACTTTTGTAGCATTTTATCGCCACGCCATTGTTTTGCTACTTCAACTGCAGCGCGTTGTAAATTCCCATTATACTCCATTAATCTACTTTCGAACATTTCAAATAATGTAAAAGCATCTGCCACAGAACCAGCAAAACCTGCAAGTACTTTACCATTATATAAACGACGTACTTTTTTAGCAGTATGTTTCATAACTACAGAATTTCCTAGTGTAACTTGACCATCACCCGCCATGGCACTTTGACCATTGTGCTGAATAGCAAATATAGTTGTTGCGTGCAAATCCATTTTTTAAAACCTCCTCCAAAATATTAAGCTCTGGGATGAGCATTCATATATGTGTTTCGTAGATGTTCTTTCGTTACATGCGTATAAACTTGTGTTGAAGACAAACTTGAATGACCTAATAATTCTTGAACTGTTCTTAAATCTGCTCCATTATTTAAAAGGTGTGTTGCAAAGGTGTGTCGTAACATATGCGGGTGTATTGTTGTATGTAACTCCGCTAGTTTCATCATGTCGTTTAATATATAGCGAACGCCTCTAGCTGTAAGTGCGCCACCTCGCATATTAACAAATAACTCAGAATGCTGTATGCCTTTTATAAGCTTAGGACGAGACTCTTCTAAATAGTGTTGCATTGCTTCTGCTGCAAAATGACCAAATGGTACATAACGCTCTTTTCTACCTTTCCCCATCACTCTAAGGATATTCAATGAAAAATCAATATCCTTTAATTCAATAGATGTAAGTTCGCTTACACGAATTCCAGTAGCATATAGAAGCTCTAAGATAGCCATATTGCGTAATGATTTTGAATCTGTACCTTCATTGGCCTCAAAAAGTTTGATTAGTTCTTCTTCGTAAAAAAAGTGTGGTAATCTTACTTCTTTTTTTGGATGATATAATGCTTGAAATGCAGTGTCGTCCAAATCATATTCCTTATTTAAAAATTTAAAAAAGGAACGGATAGAAGAGATCTTTCTTGAGATTGTTGTTCTCGCTTTTTTTTCTTCATACATTTTAGTTACATAAAGTCTAGCGTGTATGTATTCGACTTGAGCCAAATCCGCCACAACTTCTACTTGTAGAAATGCGAAAAATTCGAGTATATCCGCTCGATAATCTCGAACTGTTAAAGGTGAAAAGTTTTTTTCTAGTTGAATATAAGTAACAAACTGTTCAATTGCCTGATCAAATTGTATGTTCACCGGAACACCTCATTTACTCACGTTCTCAATTCTATTCTCTCACTGTCAATCAATTAAATAAAGCGAGAACGCTTTCTAATAACTTAGACTATGGCAATTTTCAGTAGATTTATGACTTATTTGTGTACATTACCTTTTCACATACATATTTTATGATAGTATGTCTAATTATGGAAGCTTCTAACCTAAAAAAACATGATTTAGCGCAAAAAAAAAAAATTATAGCAAAGAAAAAAGCCCTTAAAAGTATAACAACATTTAAGGACTTACGCAAACTAAATATTTGTAGAAGCTTTGAAATCACGCAAAGTATTTAAAGCACGTTCTGCATGTTTTTCTCCACGTTCTTGTTTTGATTTGATCTTTTCACCTAAGGCAGGGAATAATCCAAAGTTAACATTCATGGGTTGGAAATGTTTTGAATCGGCTTCGGTAATATAACGAGCCATACTTCCTAAAGCTGTTTCTGCTGGGAAGATATAAAGATCTTGTTGTAATGCTAAATGAGCTGCGTTCACACCCGCAACTAATCCACTTCCAGCAGATTCAACATATCCTTCAACACCCGTCATTTGACCGGCAAAGAAGATATTTGGGTGACTTTTTAATTGATATGTTGGTGCTAATGCTTTTGGTGAGTTGATAAAAGTATTGCGGTGCATGACACCATATCGAACGATTTCAACGTTTTCTAAACCTGGAATCATAGAAAATACACGTTTTTGCTCGCCCCATTTTAAGTGTGTTTGGAACCCAACAATATTGTAAAGCGTACCTGCTGCATCGTCTTGTCGAAGTTGTACAACTGCATATGGACGTTTATCTGTTTTCGGATCTTCCAGACCAACTGGTTTCATCGGACCGAATAACATTGTTTTTTCTCCACGTTCTGCCATTACTTCAATTGGCATACAACCTTCAAAATACTTTTCTTTTTCAAATTCGTTTAATGGAGCTTTTTCAGCTTCTACTAACGCTTGACGAAAAGCGTAGAATTCTTCCTTATTCATTGGACAGTTTAAATAAGCAGCTTCACCTTTATCATAGCGTGATTTTAAATATACTTTATCCATATCTATGCTGTCTTTTTCGATAATTGGAGCTGCAGCATCATAGAAGTATAAATAATCTTCGCCTGTTAAACTCTGAATCTTTTCCGCTAAAGCTTTTGAAGTAAGTGGACCTGAAGCAATTACTGTAATACCATCTTCAGGAATTTCTGTCACTTCTTCATGAATCACTTCAACAAGTGGATGATTTTTAACTTTTTCAGTAATATAGCCTGAAAATTCGTGGCGATCTACTGCAAGGGCACCACCAGCTGGTACAGAACAATTATCTGCAGCTTCAATAATGATGGATTCCATTTGGCGCATCTCTTCTTTAATAACACCTACAGCATTTGTTAAATTATTTGCACGTAGAGAGTTACTACAAACAAGTTCTGCAAATTTATCTGTATGGTGTGCAGGCGTTTGTTTAACTGGTCGCATTTCATAAAGGCGAACTTTCACCCCTCTTTTAGCAATTTGCCAAGCTGCTTCACTTCCAGCTAAACCTGCTCCGATTACATTTACTATTGGTGTCATACTATTGATTACCTGCTTTCTAAAAATACATCATTGTGTTGGTTCTTCTTTATAGTCACAACTTGTACATTGGACTTGAATACCTTTTTTGATTTTCTTTTCTACTAATAATTCATTACATTTTGGACATGGACGGCTAATAGGCTTATCCCAAGATACAAAATCACATTCTGGATAGCGATTACAGCCATAGAAAATACGTTTTGTCTTGCTTTTTCTTTCAACTATTTCGCCCTCTTTACATTTTGGACACTTAACGCCGATTTCTTTCACAATTGCTTTTGTATTTCGACATTCTGGGAAATTACTACATGCCATGAATTTCCCGTAACGTCCTAGCTTAAATACCATAGGCGAGCCACATTCTTCACAATCTTCACCAGCTGGTTCATCTTTAATCTCAACTTTTTCCATAGCAATTTCTGCATGTTTCACGTTTTTTTCGAATTTTTGATAGAAGTCATCAATGATTTTAACCCATTTAACATTTCCATCCTCAATGCTATCTAAGTCTTTTTCCATTTGAGCAGTAAACTCAATATTAATAATTCCCGGGAAAAATTCAAGTACTAATGAATGGACAATTTCTCCAAGTTCAGTTGGTACAAATCTTTTTGCTTCTAATGATACATAGCCACGTTTTTGAATGGTATCTAAAGTTGGTGCATATGTGGATGGTCGCCCAATTCCTACTTCTTCAAGCGTTTTAACAAGGCGTGCTTCTGAGAAACGTGGTGGTGGTTGAGTGAAATGTTGTTTTGGTTCGATTTCTAAACTTTTCACTATATCCCCTTTTTCCATTGGAGGAAGAAGTTTATTTTTTTCTTCCTTTTGATCATCAGACCCTTCAATATAAAGTTTCATGAAACCAGGAAATTTCACATTTGAGCCCGAGGCACGGAAAATAATTTCACCATTTTGTAAATCTGCTGTTACTGTATCTAGAACTGCCGGTGCCATTTGGCTAGCAACAAATCGATCCCAAATTAAACGATATAAACGTAATTGATCTCTGGATAATACCGATTTCAATTGATCTGGGTGACGTAAGGTACTAGTTGGACGAATTGCTTCATGGGCATCTTGAGCATTTTCAGATTTCTTTGCTTGTTGAGTGACTAATGTTGTATATTCCTCACCATAATTTTGCTCAATATATTCATGCGCTTCTTTTTTAGCTGTTTCAGAAATACGAGTAGAGTCTGTTCGCATATACGTGATTAAACCAACTGTACCTTCTTTACCAATATCAATACCCTCATACAGTTGTTGAGCAAGCATCATTGTTTTACGTGCTCGGAAATTTAATTTTCGAGCTGCTTCTTGTTGTAATGATGAAGTGGTAAAAGCAGGTGAAGCATTTCGTTTACGTTCACGTTTAAGCACTTTTATGACTTCAAAATCGTTACCTTTTAGCTGGTTAAGAATCTGCTGAACTTCTTGTTCATTTGATAATTTAACTTTTTCCTTTGTATTTCCATAGAAAACTGCATCAAATGATTGTTTACCTTTTTGGAAGTTACCATCGATTGTCCAGTATTCTTCTGGCTGGAAGTTTTTAATTTCGTTTTCTCGGTCAATGATTAGACGTAATGCAACCGATTGAACACGACCTGCAGACAAACCCTTTTTGACTTTCTTCCATAGTAATGGGCTTATGTTATACCCTACAAGGCGGTCTAAAATTCGTCTTGCTTGTTGTGCATCTACTAAATCCATATCGATTGGACGTGGATGTTTAAATGACTCTTTTATAGCATCTTTTGTGATTTCATTGAACACTACACGACAATCTGATTCAATATCGATATTAAGAGCTGTTGCTAAGTGCCAAGCAATTGCTTCCCCTTCGCGGTCTGGATCGGCTGCGAGATAGATTTTTTTTGCTTTTTTAGCGGCTGTTTTTAAATCTTGTAATACAGGTCCTTTACCACGAATTGTAATATATCTTGGTTCGTAATTATTTTCTGTATCAATACCCATTTGACTTCTTGGAAGGTCACGAACATGCCCAATAGAAGCCTTTACTTTATATTTTTTTCCTAAGTATCGCTCGATTGTTTTTGCTTTTGCGGGCGATTCCACTATAACTAAATAATCCGACATTTAAGTTCCCCCTTATAGAGGTGAAGTTTCATTTTTCAAAAGAAATACCTGTTGCAAAATGTATAACAGAAATCTAAAATTTGCAACCCTTTTTCATTTAGAAAGTAAAAATCCTTCTATTTCTTCTATAATTTGATAGCCATTCCATACTGGTGTAGCGCCTTCTAATAGTAACTTATGCGGTCCTTTAGAAAGCGGTTTCGTAATATCACCAGGTACAACGAATATATGCTTACCATTTTCTAAACCATGTTCAATTGTACTTAACGTTCCACTTTTTTCTGCAGCCTCTGTGACAAGTATTCCTTCTGAAAGTCCGCTGATTATTCGATTTCGCATTGGAAAATACCACTTTTGAGGTTTTACATAGGGTGGATATTCGCTAATAAGTAAATGCTCTTGCTCCATTATTTCTGCAAGCTTTTGATTTTCTTTTGGATACAAGTGGAATAAACCATGTCCTAACACTGCAATCGTTTGACCAGCATAACGAATTGCCGCTTCGTGAGCCATTCGATCAGCGCCTTTTGCTAGCCCACTGACAATGATATAATCATGATCTATTAATGGCGGTACAACATAGTTTAATATTTTCTCAGAATAACTTGTAGCTTGTCTCGATCCGACTATAGCAATTCTACGCCAATTCTTTAAAATATCAACTAATCCTTTTGTATAAAGTACAACTGGTGGGGCGTATAATGCAAGTAATTTGTTGGGATACATTGGATGATGAAAAGGAATGGGGAAGATATTATGGGCTTCGTACGCTTGTTTTAATGGGGATATGAGCGTATTGGCATAGTTTTCTTGTAAGCGTTTTGATTTTTCGACAGATATATTCAGATATCGCGCAATTTCTTGAACTGGCATTTGCTCTAGCTTTTGCAGGTCAGGATCTGCTTCAAGCAATGCTTGTAACCTGTTTAGGGGAACAGGAAATACATAATGTAGAGCAAGTAGCCTTTCTGTAAATTTCACATCTAACATGACTTCCCTCCATTATAATAGAATGATTAATATAAAGAAAAAAAGTGTAGTACTAGTAATTAGTACTACACTTTCATTTTAATGGGTTTTACACTTTTCGTACAAGCCTTTTTCTTTAATGACACGAATAAAAGTTTCACCAATTACTGCTGGTGTTTCAGCAACTTCAATACCACACGCATTCATCGTTTTAATCTTCTCAGCTGCTGTACCTTTACCGCCAGAAATAATAGCCCCTGCATGACCCATACGTTTTCCTGGAGGTGCAGTTTGACCACCAATGAATCCAATGACAGGTTTTGTCATATTGGCTTTAATCCATTCAGCAGCTTCTTCTTCAGCAGTTCCACCGATTTCACCAATCATAATGACACCATAAGTTTCAGGATCCGCTTCAAATTCTTTTAATACATCGATAAAATTTGTACCGTTAACAGGATCACCACCAATACCAACTGCTGTTGATTGGCCAATTCCTTCCACCGTTAATTGATGAACAGCTTCATAAGTTAATGTTCCAGAACGAGAAACAACCCCTACATGTCCTTTTGTATGAATATATCCAGGCATAATACCGATTTTACATTCATCTGAAGTAATAACACCTGGACAGTTAGGGCCAATTAAACGTGTTTTCTTGCCTTCCATATAACGTTTTACTTTTACCATATCAAGAACAGGAATATGTTCTGTAATACAAATAACCATATCTAAATCCGCATCAACTGCTTCAAGAATAGCATCTGCTGCAAATGGTGCCGGAACATAAATAACAGATACATTAGCTCCTGTTGCATTAACTGCTTCAATAACTGTGTTAAATACTGGTACACCTTCTACAGATGTACCTGCCTTTCCTGGCGTTACACCTGCTACAATTTTAGTTCCATATTCTAGCATTTGTTTTGTATGGAAAAGAGCTGTCGAACCTGTAATACCTTGTACCATTACTTTTGTATCTTTGTTGATATAAATACTCATCCCGATTCCGCCTTTCTTAACCTACAAGCTCTACAATTTTTTGAGCACCATCAGCCATTGAATCTGCAGCAACGATATTTAAACCTGAATCGTTTAATAATTTTTTGCCTAGATCAACATTCGTACCTTCAAGTCGCACAACTAATGGCACATTTAAACCTACCTCTTTCGCAGCTACGATTACGCCTTCTGCGATTACATCACATTTCATAATGCCACCAAAAATGTTAACGAAAATACCCTTAACATTCGGATCAGAAAGTATGATTTTAAATGCTTCTGTTACTTTTTCTGCAGTTGCACCACCGCCAACGTCCAGGAAGTTAGCGGGTCTACCACCATAGTAACTAATTGTATCCATTGTAGACATAGCAAGACCAGCACCATTTACCATACACCCAATGCTACCATCCAAAGTAACATAATTTAAATCGTATTTTGAAGCTTCAATTTCTTTTTGATCTTCTTCATCAAAATCTCGAAGTTCTACTATATCTTTATGGCGATATAATGAATTGCCATCAAAATTAAATTTTGCATCTAATGCTTGTACTTCTCCATCACCTGTAATAGCAAGTGGATTAATTTCTAGAATAGATGCATCCTTTTCTGTAAACGCTTTATATAATCCTAGCATTAAATTTGCTGTTTTATTAATCAAATTATTAGGAATATTCATGTTAAAAGCAAGACGTCTTGCTTGGAATCCAGTTAAACCTAAAACTGGGTCTACTACTTCTTTAAAAATTTTCTCAGGCGTTTCTGCTGCTACCTCTTCAATATCCATGCCACCTTCTTCAGAGCCCATTACAGTTACTCTTGAAGTTGCACGGTCTACTAAAATACTAAGATAGTATTCTTTCTTGATGTCTGAACCAGCCTCTATGTATAGGCGTTTGACTTCTTTACCTTCCGGGCCTGTTTGGTGAGTAACAAGTACTTTACCCAGCAATTCTTTAGCATAAGATCGTACTTCCTCTAAATTTTTTGCGATTTTGACACCGCCTGCTTTCCCACGACCACCTGCATGGATTTGTGCCTTTACTACTATAACTTTGGAATCTAACTCTTTCGCAACTTTAACTGCTTCTTCTGGTGAGAAAGCAACTCGACCAGTAGGAACCGATACCCCATATTGACGAAGAATTTCTTTTCCTTGATATTCATGGATATTCATCCTTGTTCCTCCCATCTAAATTTCATAATATTATGAAATACAAGTATATTGTATAAAATCTACACAATAATGTCCATAGCCTACTTTATGGCATTTTTTTAATGAAAAATGCCGTATTATTCTAAAATCAAAAAAACACTAATTTTCTGAAAGAAAGATTAGTGTTTTTCATTTGGAAATTTTTCATGTAATTGGTCTAGACGATATATAAAAGCAAATACCTCCGCTACTGCTTGATAAAGTTCTTCGGGAATCGATTCATTTAAATCTAATTGCCCTAATAATTGGACAAGACTTGCATCTTCTTGTATAGGTATATTATGAATCTCTGCTTGTTCCAATATATTCTCAGCAATTTGCCCTCTTCCTTTTGCAATCACTTTTGGGGCATCTGAATTCATCGAATTAAACGATAGTGCAACTGCTTCTTTTCTTGTTTGTTTTTCATCGGTCATATACGAATATCGACTCCTTTATTTTGATCTACAGGTGCAGTTTGAGTATTCGTTTTTAATGACACTGGTTGTTTTGAATAATTTTTTATAAATAAGCCAGATAGTTGATAATCATGTTGGGATAATCCCGTTTTAAGAGCAGCTTTTAAAGGTTCTGCCAATGCAGTTAGCCCATCAGTTTCGTTATACAAAGTAACTATGACCACTCTACTTTGTACTTGCATATCAATAACGGTTTCCTTCAATGAATTTAGCTGTAAATAGAATAATATACGTGCATAATCCGCATCAATTTTACCATTTTTTTTCATCCGTCCATTCCATTGCAACGTTGCCTCTGTTTTTTTGCCGAAGAACTCTAACGGTACTTGCATAATAAGTTGATGTTGTGGACCATTTTCACCTGATAAATACTGCATGCCATTCATACGCGCTACAACTTGTTCTGCTACGCTTTTTGTCGTACTTGATACTGAATCATCTTGTAATAAGCCTAACAGCTGTGGCTTTAATTGTTGTGCGATTTGTTGGATATCAGAAGATTTGTCCAATAATTTTGCTTCATAGCTAAGCCCTAAATTTTCTAATGTTTGTTTGATTGCTGTTTCAAACGCTTTACTATCAAGATGTTGTGCTAGTTGTTGCTCTGTTTGCTCAAGCATTTGTTGAAGTACTTGTGAATTTGAATTCATTGCCAATTGAGTAAGCTTGCTAAATAGCTGTTCATTTCCTGATTGTCCTACATTTAACATAAGCATCATCTGCTGTTTTGCAGATATCCCTTGTGAATCTGACTGGAAAGGCTGTAATTGTGTTGATTCACTAAAAACTTTTAATAATTGTCCTTGTAAGTCTTTTGCCAAGGCTTGTATTGACTGTGGTGTACTATTTGCTACATCAAATTTCTCCAATGTTTGGAGCAGTCCTTCTTTCTGAGTTGCAGATAATAGTGATTGACCTTGAATAGCTGATTTAAGCTGTGGTAATAATGCACTCATATCTTTTGGTGATGCTGATTGCAGACTATTCAATAATTTGGCAGGTGAATTAATTGTCTGCTGTTGCATTTGAATACCTTTTTCAATTACTTGGAAGTTCTGTGCATTTGGTTGAGCAATAGCTTTTGAGATTGCTTGTTGTAATGTTATTTTTTGTGCATCTGAAAGTAATAGGTTTTGTTGCAATGATTCTTTTACTTGTGGTAATAATGATGCAACTTCCTTTGAATTTCCTACTTGAATTTGAGATGTAAGTTGCTGCAATAAGCTATTTGCGTTCGTATTTGTTGTTTGTAGTACACCTGTATTCCAGTTAAATAAATTAGCATTCTTAGGCATGATCCCTGCGTCTTTTAAAAGCTGCAATATAGTTAATTTATCTGCCGGTGATGATGATGAAGCCGACAAAATATCCATCATTTTCGCTAATAACACGCCACCTGTTTCTATAGCAAAGGGTTTACTTACCATTTGTAATTGATTTAATAGCTGTTCACGCATCGCTTGTGGAATGGATGTATCTTGTTGCAAGAGTTGTTGTAGACTTCCTAGAGTGTCTGTAAAGCCTTGTTTCATACTCCCTTGTAAAACAGCTTGGAAAGTATTTTGCTGTATAGGTAATTTTAATTCAATTAGCTTTTGCAAAACGTTTAGCGCTTCTTTTGTAGTGACGTTTTCTGGTAGTGACTTCATAATTTGCTCCGCTTGTTGCAATTGTTCTTTAGAGAGAGGCAAATTATTTTTCAAAAAATAGGTTGCTACTTGTTTCATCTCATTCGTTTGCGGTAATTGCATAGAGTCGAGTAATTGGGTTACTTGCTGTGACATGGATGCTGATGGCGCCATAGGCCCTGATACAACTTTTAGTTGTAAATCTGGTTCTACCCCTGATACTTGGAAGTAATGAGAGTTTCCTGTTTGGAGAGGCACTTCCAGTTTCGCCATTAAGCGTTGTCCACCAATTTGAATTTCTGCCATTTGGTCTGGAAATAGTTGTTTAATGGTGCCATGAATGACTTGTCCTTGTTTTAGAGCTAGTGGTTGCTGATTCATCGCTCCACTCGACTGTTGAAGTTGAACTGATGATAATGCAGGATAATTCACCTTTATTCACCCTTTCTGAAGGATCATGGATTTAATTGGTTCGAATGTTGTACGATGAATTTCTATAGGACCATATTGAATTAACGCTTCTAAATGTTGTTTTGTACCATATCCAGCATGTTTTTCAAACCCATATTCAGGATATTTCTCTGCGATTTCCTCCATGTAATGGTCTCTTGCTGTTTTCGCTAGAATAGATGCTGCTGCGATTGCTAGACTTTTTGCGTCCCCTTTGATGACGGATTGCTGTGGTATATCAATAGGCAGCGTCATTGCGTCTGCTAACACAAAATCTGGCTTCTCAGAAAGTGATTCTATAGATGCTTTCATTGATTGTTTCGTTGCTTCGTAAATATTTATCTCATCAATAACACTTGCAGGTTGAAAATGGATGGAAGTGGAAATTGCGCATTGTTGAATTTTTTCAATATAGCTTTCTCTTACTTCTTTTGATAATTGTTTAGAATCATTTAAGCCTACTAATGAAGGACAATCCTCCGGTAAGATCACAGCTGCTGTGACAACAGGACCTGCTAATGGACCACGCCCGGCTTCATCTGTACCTGCGATAAGCGCATGCGGAAACGCTCTATATGATTCGTCAAACGCTAGTTTTTTCTTATGCTCTGATAATAAGTGGTCATATTTTTCTTTTCGGTGGTGCCATTGTTTTAATGCATTTTTGACTCCTTGTCGCGTATCCTTTTCGAGCTCAGCCATCCAAGGTTGCCATTCTGTTTCTTTTAGTAAAGCCTGTTTCACTTCTTTAATCGTACTCACACAAATTCTCCCTTTCAATATCCTTTTTATCGGCAATCTTTTTTTAAACTCCAGAAAAAAACCTTTTTTACCAGATGGTAAAAAAGGTTGATTTTTTAAGAGGCAAAATCTTCTATGAAATCAAAGGTTAGCTTACCAAGTTGCTGGCCACGTATATCACGTACGATTAATTCGGCTACTTGGTCATAATCAATTTCTCCTCCGGAAATATAAACGCGTCGTAATTTTCCAATATGATCAAATGTCTCTACAATTTCCTCACTCAAACTAGAGATTTGATAGCGTTCTTCCATTCGGCCAGAATAATGCATGCTTAAAAATTTTAAACCATAAATTGCTAAGTCGTCCATATTCGTAATTGTATCTTTTATAGCACCTGTTAACGCTAACTTATACCCTACCTCTTGGTCTTCAAACTTAGGCCATAAAATTCCTGGTGTATCAAGTAACTCTAATTCTTTTCCAACTTTTATCCATTGTTGCGATTTAGTGACACCAGGCATATTACCTGTTTTTGCAATATTTTTCTTTGCTAAACGATTAATAAGTGTGGATTTACCGACATTTGGAATTCCTACAATCATCGCACGAATAGCACGAGTTTTTAAGCCTTTTGCTTTCATACGTTCCCATTTATCCGCTAGCAACTCTTGTGCAGCTTTCGTTACTTGTTTTAATCCTTTTCCGTCTAAAGAATTGATGGCAATTGCTTTATGACCATGTTGTTCAAAAAAAGCTAGCCATTTTTTGGTTTGTGCTTCATCTGCCATATCAGCTTTGTTTAATATTAATAATCTTGTTTTTTGATGAATGACTTCGTCAAGCATCGGATTTCTTGATGACATAGGCAGACGCGCATCAACTAATTCGAAAATAATATCGACAAGCTTTAAATTTTCCGTTACTTGTCGGCGTGCCTTGGCCATATGCCCTGGAAACCATTGAATCGTCATTTTGTTCACTCCTATTTGTTAATTCACTTTGCCCATTTGATCGAGTGGCCAAAAGACAACATTTGTTTTCCCTATAATTTTATCAACAGAAACGATACCTATATGGCGGCTATCCTTACTGTAACGGCGATTATCTCCCATGACAAATACATAGCCTTGTGGAATGGTATCACCATGTACACTCGGAATATCCTTTAGTGAAAAATCTTCTGTTAACGTACCACCATCAGTAATTTCATCTTTGAATTTTTGCAAATATGGTTCAGCAATTGCTTTTCCATTTATATATAATTGATCATTTTTATAAACTAATTTATCGCCTGGTAAGCCAATTACTCGCTTAATATAATCCTTTTTTTCTGGTGCATGGAAAACAACAATATCAAAACGATGGATATCACCTATACGATAACCCAGCTTGTTTACGATCATACGATCTCCATTTTCAAGTGTAGGCATCATCGATTCACCATCTACCACAATAGGCGTAAATAATAAGTATCGAATTCCAGCTGCAAGTGCAAATGCAATAATCAGAGCTTTCGTCCATTCCCACAACTCATTCTTTTCCTTTTTTGCTTTTTCCATAATCGATGTCCCCCTTGACTATTCTACTTATTATTGTACAAGGATTTATCATTTCAGGCAAAAAGAAAGAGAGCTTGAAAAGCAAGCTCCCTGTTCTTCAAAAATAAGCTTATCGAATTTCTTTAATACGAGCAGCTTTACCACGTAAGTTACGTAGGTAGTATAATTTAGCACGACGTACTTTACCACGACGAGTAACTTCTAATTTAGCGATTTTTGGAGTGTTTACTGGGAATGTACGTTCAACTCCAACACCATATGAGATTTTACGAACTGTGAAAGTTTCGCTAATACCGCCACCACGACGTTTGATTACTACTCCTTCGTATACTTGGATACGTTCGCGAGTACCTTCGACTACTTTAACGTCGATTTTTACTGTATCACCAGCACGGAATGCAGGGATGTCAGTACGAAGTTGTTCTTTAGTGATTTCTGAAATAATGTTTGACATTGTTTTCTCTCCTTAGACAGATGCTCTTGCAGGTCACTATGGTTGCTACAGCGGAACATCGTAATACGGCATCTCCCTAGAAATGCATCTCAAATATTAGCATATATTTTATCCTATTGCAAGTGTTTATACTTTACAGCTTTTTAAGTTTATTTAGATACTTTTGTTGTTCAGGAGTCAGCTCAATATGTTCAAGTAAATCTGGCCGACGTTCATAAGTACGTTTTATAGACTGTTCCATTCGCCATTGCTCTATTTTTGCATGATTGCCTGATAGTAAAACATCAGGAACCTTCATGCTACGGAAATCAGCAGGACGTGTGTAATGTGGATGCTCTAGCAAGCCTGTAGAGAAAGAATCTAATACGGGTGAATCGTCATTTCCAAGTACTCCTGGCAATAA
>DATMJF010000224.1:0-2355 GCA_035554455.1 Rummeliibacillus sp. | reverse complement strand
TCCTAGTAAAAATTTAGGCTCAAAATAATTAAAGATCGTTTGATAAGATTTTGCACCTGCACGATGAACCTCATCAATTAATACATAATCAAACTCGTCTTTTTCAAATTGTTGAAGATAAAGCTCAGATGAAATCGTTTGAATCGTAGCAAATAAATAACGGGCATTTATATCTTTAGAGTTACCGGATAAAATACCAAAGTCGTCTTCATGACCTCCCAAGATTTTGCGATAATCCGTCATTGCTTTTTTCAAAATTTGTTCACGGTGTACAATGAAAAGCATTTTTTTAGGCTGGAAATTCCGAACATCAAACGCTGATAAATAAGTTTTACCGGTACCTGTTGCTGAAATAATTAGTCCTTTTTTTGCACCAGTTGCACGCAATACTTTAAGTTGTTCAAGTGCTTCCATTTGCATTTTATTCGGCTTAATAGAAAGACTTTCGGCTAATGTATTCGTTAGATATTCTGTTTTCGCTTCAATTATATTTGCTTGATTTTTAATAAAAGGAACTGCAACATAATTTTGTTTATAATTAGCAATCCATTCCTCAGTTAATATAATGCCTTCGTTCCATGCATCCTCAAATTGATTTTTAAAATGATGGATAACTTCGCCTTCTTCAAGAGAAGTTAAAAACACATTCCATTCAAAATTTGCTTTTAAGGCGCTGTCGGTTAAATTTGAACTCCCTACGATTAATGAATAATAATCTTCATGTTCGAAAATATAACCTTTTGAGTGGAAGCCTTTTACTCCAGTTAAACGGACTTCAACATTTTCAAGCTTTAATAGTTCTGTGAACATTTTAGGTTGATTGAAGTTTAGGAATGTTGATGTTAAAATTCGCCCCTTAATTCCTTTTTTATTTAGATCATAGAGCATCGTTTTTAACGTAGCCAATCCACCTTCAGTGATAAAGGCAACCGAAAAGGTAAAAGTTTTACACGTTTTCAGCTCTTGTAACAAAGTAGATAGAACATTTTCATGTGCTTTATTCGTAAGTAGTTTTGGTTTGAATTGAGCCGCCACTGCTTTATTTTGATTGATAAAGCCCTTATGTAATGAATTTTCAATTTTACGGATCAATTGTTCCATTCAATTCACGCCAATCTTTATTTATATTTGGATTGCTAACTTATTTACTGCCGGAACATCAGCGGGTGCAAATCCCAGTTGTGAAAGATTTTGACGTTGTACCCATTGTGCATCAGCATGTTCACTAATGGTAGGAATACCTTGTACAATTTTAGCCATGTAGGTTTCTAAACGGACAATGACTTTTTCATACTCATATGTAGTATCTTCTACTTTTTGTCCAACTTTAATTTCACAGCTGAACTCTTCTAGAATTTCACGTTTTAAAGCTTGTTGTGGTGTTTCTCCAGCTTCGATTTTACCTCCAGGGAATTCCCAATAATTTGCAAGTGTCATATCAGGGCTTCGTAATGCACAGAAAATCTCATTTTTTTCATTTTCAATAATTGCACCTACGACGTGTACGGATTTTTTCATATTGTATTGCTCCTTAACTTTAATGTAATCTCAATTTATTTTACAGTATATAGTTGTAAGATTCATTAAGGAATGCCAAACATCGTTATAAAAATGTATAGGTGATGCCAAATAACCGGAGTGTTAAATGACCATATTCCTCAATGATGTAGCAGGAGTAATTTATGATTTTTTTAAAATGATTTTAACAGGTTTGTCTTATTTAATGGCGGGGATGATTTTAGTGGCTATTCCGTTTTATTTATTTGTTTGGATTGTTGGATTTTTTAAGTAAGCGTCCATAAGGAGAGATTTTATGAAAATGTTGATCTTCATCATTTTACTGATGCTGTTGATTGGGGTAGGGGGTTCCATCGTTAAGAAAAAAATACTTGCAACAGATAAGAGAAGTGCTGTGCAAGTCTATTTTTTAAGAGCAAGCATTGGGGGAATACCTATCATAATCATATCTATGTTTTGTATTGGCTGATTGTATTATCATAAGACTAATGTTGTGATGGCATAAGGCTATTTAAATTCTAATAAGAATGTTTAAATAATACTTTGATGCGAAAAGGAAAAAGTATGTCAATATAAATCTTCGCTAAGTTTATCCTTAGGAATAACCAAAAATTTAGCTATAAAAAATCCCAAAAGAAATAGAGTACATGCAAAACCAGTAGTATCACTTGTGATACTATTTGACTGTATTATCTGTAGTCCAACTAAAATGTTTAATAGAAAAGAAATGATAAAACCGAAAAGCGTCCCACTTGTTAGATAATTGCCTACTAATAATCTATTAAATTTTGATCCAACTGTTTTTTTGATTGTTATTGTATGTTGAAGTTGTTTAAC
>DATMJF010000223.1:0-3378 GCA_035554455.1 Rummeliibacillus sp. | reverse complement strand
ATACTAGTTTCGAACGTGGATCTAATCTATGAACAAATGAATCCCCTGGTATGAAACGACCGAAAATCATTTTATCCATCATTGGTGATCACGCTCCTCTCGTAACACATGCGCTATCACCTTTGCTAACTCTTCTTCTGTTAAACAAAGCTTTGGAAGCTTACGACCAATTTTCTGTTCAAGTTGATTTTGAAAATGAACAATATGAGGTACTTCCAAACGGTAGTTAGCTAATTTATCAGCATCACTAAAAATTTCTAATGGTGTGCCTGTTAGAACACAACGTCCTTCATGCATAATTGCTATGCGATCAGCATAACGTGCAGCATCCTCCATGCTATGCGTTACCAGAATAGTTGTTAAATTACGTTCTTTGTGTAATTGATAAAACAAATCCATAATTTCCTTACGACCTCTAGGATCCAGCCCTGCAGTTGGTTCATCTAAAACGATTACCTCAGGTTCCATTGCTAATACACCCGCAATAGCTACTCGACGCATTTGCCCGCCTGATAAGTCAAAAGGTGATTTCTCAAGTACTGTTTCAGGAAGTCCTACTAACTTCACTAATGTATGTGCACGTTCGATGGACTCTTTCTCCGACACGCCAAAATTCATCGGCCCAAAGATGATATCTTTTAATACCGTCTCTTCAAACAATTGATGTTCAGGAAATTGAAAAACAATGCCAACTTTTTGACGTACTAGACGTAAATCCTTTTCTTTTTTACCAGCAGTAATCGTTTTATCCCCAATGCGTACTGTTCCTTCTGTGGGCTTTAATAATGCGTTTAAATGTTGCAAAATGGTTGATTTACCTGAACCAGTGTGTCCGATAATGGCTTGATAACTACCTGAAGGAATAGCTAAATCCACATCAAATAATGCTCTTTTTTCAAAAGGCGTACTAGGAGCATATGCAAAGCTTACTTTTTGAAGTTTGATGTCCATAGATCATTCACCAACTGTTCTTCTGTCATATGCTCACCTAGAAGTTGTACACCTTCTGCTTGCAAAAGCTTTGTAAGCTTTATCGCAAATGGCAAATCCAATCCAAGTTCAACTAATTGATCGCCTAATGCAAAAATTTCAGATGGAGTTCCTTCAGCAAACTTTTTCCCACCATTCATAAACAATAAACGATCAGCCATAATTGCTTCTTCTAAATCATGTGTAATCGATAAAACGGTTAACCCGGTTTCCTCACGTAGGGCTCTTACAATCGAGAGTACCTCTTGACGCCCTTGAGGATCAAGCATGGATGTTGCTTCATCTAAAATAAGTAAGCGTGGTTGTAATGCAAGTGCTCCTGCTATAGCAACACGTTGTTTTTGTCCACCTGATAAATGCTGAGGTTCATGATTTAAAAAGCCGTCCATTTTTACTTGTTGCAAAGCATCATGAACGCGCTTGACCATTTCCTCGTGAGGAACACCGTTATTTTCTAAAGCAAATGCTACATCATCTTGTACTGTAGCACCTACAAATTGATTATCTGGATTTTGGAAAACCATTCCGATTTGAGAACGTATTTCCCATAAATTTTCTTCGTTTAATGTTTGCCCCATAACTTGTACAGTCCCTTTTTCAGGAAAAAGTAAACCGTTAATAAGGCGAGCAATGGTTGATTTACCTGAACCGTTGTGACCTACAATTGCAATCCATTCGCCCTCTTCTACCTTAAAAGAAACATCTTCCACTGCGTTTTTTACTGCGGGTTCATCAGGCGCATATGTGAAGGTCACATTATTCAGTGATAAGATTTCATGCATGTGTTAAAACTCCTCTCGCTAGACTATTCTAAGCTCTGCTCTTCTATAACTTACACTGTTTTATGTATGATTACTAGCTGGAAATAGCTTTTATTAAAAAAAATACGACTTTGTCCATTAAGGCAAAAGTCGAATTTAAGTATTACTATCAAAATGAAATAAAAAAGCGCACACCCCATTCAGAGAAATGCGCATAATTGGATATCTCCCGTTCTAAGGTTGCTCAGACCTTAAACGTGAATGGGGTGCGTAGAGCTAAACGAGACAGCACAATGTCCGCTCATCATAACGCTCAGCTTTTAAATTTGTCGTATAAATCTTCATTTTTTGAAAAAAAGAGGGTGTAAGTTCAAATTGTTGTGAACAAGTACACCCTCCCCCGCATCGTTATAATTAAACTAATTCAATTACAACTATAGGCGCACCGTCACCACGGCGAGGTCCCATTTTCATAATGCGAGTATAACCGCCTTGACGGTCAGCGTAGCGTGGTGCTACATCATCAAACAATTTTTGAAGTGCAAAAATTGTTGATTCATTACCTTCAGCATCAGTTGAAGTTGCTACTTCACGACGGATAAATGCTGCAGCTTTACGACGAGCGTGTAAGTCACCGCGTTTACCTAGAGTAATCATTTTTTCAACTACTGAGCGTAATTCTTTCGCACGAGTTTCTGTTGTTTCAATGCGTTCGTTAATGATTAAGTCTGTAGCTAAATCACGTAACATCGCTTTACGTTGAGAACTTGTACGTCCAAGTTTTCTGTAACCCATGGATGTTTCCCTCCTTCGTTCAATTACTGATCATACATATTTTAAAATCGCTTAGTCTTCTTCTCGTAACCCTAAACCAAGCTCTTCTAACTTCGCTTTTACTTCTTCTAATGATTTACGTCCTAAATTACGTACTTTCATCATATCGTCTTCAGACTTGTTAGCAAGTTCAAGAACAGTATTGATGCCTGCGCGTTTTAGGCAGTTGTAAGAACGAACAGAAAGATCTAGTTCTTCAATAGTCATCTCTAGAACTTTTTCTTTTTGATCTTCTTCTTTTTCAACCATGATTTCAGCAGTTTTTGCTTCATCAGTTAAACCAACGAAGATATTTAAGTGCTCGGTTAAAATCTTAGCTCCGAGCGAAATCGCCTCTTTTGGACCGATGCTGCCATCTGTCCACACATCAAGTGAAAGTTTATCGTAATCAGAAGATTGTCCAACACGAGTACCTTCAACTGTGTAGTTGACGCGTGAAACTGGAGTGTAAATAGAGTCGATCGGGATCACGCCGATAGGAAGATCCTCACGTTTGTTTTGATCAGCTGGAGTGTATCCACGTCCACGTTGCGCATACATACGCATACGAAGATGACCATTTTTAGCAACAGTTGCAATGTATAGATCTGGGTTTAATACTTCTACGTCACTGTCATGCGTAATATCCGCAGCAGTTACAACCCCGTCACCTTTAAAATCAATTTCAATGACTTTTTCTTCATCAGAATAGATTTTTAAAGCTAGCTTTTTAATGTTCAAAATAATTGATGCAACATCTTCTACAACGCCTTCAATAGTAGAGAATTCGTGTAGTACGCCGTCAATTTGGATT
>DATMJF010000222.1:0-8984 GCA_035554455.1 Rummeliibacillus sp. | reverse complement strand
ATAAAAAAAGCACTGCAGAGTAATGTCTGTAGTGCTTTTTTTGTATTATTTTGTTTCTTTTTCAGCTGTTTCTGTTAAAGCTTCTTCAATTGCAGCGCTGACTGTTGTATGTTCTTTGTTTTCAGCTTCGTATTCAGCAATTGTTTTTTCCATCGTTTCCATGATATCTAAAGGTTCTTCACCTTCATATGAAACAGTACCATCATCAAACGGTGGAGTTGCTGTTGATTTTAAAGATTTTACTTTACCGACTAATTGACCAGATTGTGCTTGTACCTTTTTAGAAAGTTCCACTGTTTTTTCTTTTGCTGAAGTAGTAAATCCAGCACTTTTTTCTTTAAATTGACTTGCTTGAACAGCCACATCAGTGCGTAACTCTTTCCCTGCTTTAGGAGCCAAGAATAATGCAGTTGCAGCCCCAACTACGCCTCCAACAAAAGCACCAATGATAAAATCTTTTATATTAACGCTTCCATCATCATTCGTATATAAAGATTCAGAACGTCTTTCAAATGTTTGTGGTAAATAAGTTTGACCATTTTCTTCATAGCCTACATTTCTTACTTCACTGTAATTCGGTTTTTGTTCTACCATACTCTTATGCCCCCTTATTATTTGCGTTTTCTTGTCTTTGGTGCATCTTCATAAATCGTTTCATTTTCAACGGATTTTTGTTTTTTCATCTTTTCACGAATTCCGATAAAGGCATTTCCCCATTGGATTACTTGAGCGATTTGATCGCTGTTTTTTGTTACATTCGTATTAATAGATGAAGTTACATTTTTCACTGAATCGCTTAAACCACTGACAGAATCCCCAAAACCTTTAACTGCATTAACTACTGAATTCAATTGTTGAGATTTTTCTTGAATATCTTCAGCAAGCATATTTGTCTTTTCTAATAAGCTTGTAGATTCTCGAGTGATTCCTTCCATTTGGCCTTCAATACCAGCCATTGTATTTGCAACATTATTCATTGTCTTTTTCAACGAATTCAATGTCATTGCTAAACTTACACATAGCACTAGAAAACCAAGTGCAGCTACTAATGCTGCAATGTATAGAATAACGATCATTTTAATACCCCCCATTCTCTATATATGGATTTTTCCACAAAATAAGTGTATTTAAACATCACTTACCTAATTACATTCTACAAATTTTTTCTATATCCTGCCATAGAAATATTATCCCAATCATTCAGCTTGAATAAACAGATTTTTTTATTTTTTATATATCTAGTTCTTTGCAACTATATTATGTATGCTCGTACGTACGAACTATGCTAAACTTTGGATAAAATCTGTTGCTTGTAAAACAACAATAAAGATTAACCCAGCTATAAAAAAGCTACGGAAAACAAACCATTCCGTTTTCCGTAGTTTCATTTTAACATATCTAATACACGAACTCTGTCATTCTATTTTTCTTTTAATAATTCCTCAAATGCTTCTTGGAATTTGTGAATATCTCCTGCACCCATAAATAAGAATACGGAATTTTTATGTTCTAATAATTCTGGAACACAATCCATTGTTAATAATTTACAGTCTTCGATAAGATCAGCTAAATCGTTAATTGATAATGCCCCAGCTTTTTCACGTGCAGATCCGAAAATGTCACATAAATATACACAATCAGCTTGACTTAAGCTATTCGCAAAGTTTTGTAGGAATGCTTGCGTGCGCGTGAAAGTATGTGGTTGGAAAATAGCAACCAGTTCACGATCCGGAAATTTTTGACGTGCAGATTGAATCGTTGCGCTAATTTCAGTTGGGTGATGTGCATAGTCATCGATTAATGTACGTTCACCAAAATCTGTTTCTGTAAAGCGACGTTTTACACCATGATAAGTATGAAGGCGTTCTTGAATTAGCTCTGCTGGAAGTCCTTCATAGTGACAAAGTGAGATAACAGCTAAAGTATTTAACACATTGTGGTCACCGAACATTGGGATAAAGAATTTGTTATAAAACTCGTTACGAACATAAACTTCAAAAGAAGTACCTTTTGTCGTTTTTTCTACATTACGAGCTTCGAAATCATTTTCAGATCCGAAACCATAATATACAACCGGAACATTCGCTTTAATTTTTTGTAAATGTTCATCATCACCACATGCAATAATAGCTTTCTTCACTTGAAGAGCCATTGATTGGAATGCATCAAATACATCCTCTACGTCTTTGTAATAATCGGGGTGATCGAAATCAATATTTGTCATAACTGTATAGTCTGGATGATATGCAAGGAAATGGCGACGATATTCGCAAGCTTCCATAACAAGATTTTGTGCGTTTTCAGCACCACCGCCTGTGCCATCACCAATTAAATAAGATGTAGGATTAGCACCTTCTAATACATGTGCCATTAAGCCTGTAGTTGAAGTTTTACCATGAGCACCTGTAATGGCCACAGATGTAAACTCCTCTAAATAGCTACCTAAGAATTTGTGGTAACGAATCACTTCAACGCCTATTTCATTAGCGCGTACAATTTCTGGATGGCTGTCAGGAAAAGCATTTCCTGCAATAACAGTCATACCTGGTTTAATATTATCTGCATTAAATGGCAAAATTGTAATGTTACGTTTTCTAAGTGGTTCTTCAGTGAAAAAATAAGTTTCTATATCTGAGCCTTGCACTTGTTCTCCTGAATCAAATAGGATCTGAGCAAGTGAGCTCATTCCTGAACCTTTAATCCCTGTAAAATGATAAACTGTCATGTTGAAACCTCCTGGGAAAGTTTCCTAACCCTTGAATAATCAAATCTATGAACTGCTCACCGTTAAACGGTGGCTTCTTGGTTAAGATTAGCCTTAAAAGCTCTTCCAATCAAGCAAACCCTCTTGTTCCTCAAGTTTTTGAGTTGTCAATAGACTTTATCAATAGACTATATCATCCATTGATTGGTTTACTCTTACCTATGAAACTTACACTTTCAAAAATACGAATATAGTAAGTCCAATTTTATATATTCTAAATTAAAACATCTACCATTATAGCACGATTTATCGCTGTTCAAAAATAAACACTAATTCCTTATTATTTTCGACTTAAATTAGAAAAAATATGCTTAAATCCATAAAATTTATTCATGGTGAGAACCAAATATTTCGTCTATATCATGGTCTGTTAAAAATACATCTCTAGGCTTTGTTCCTTTAGATTCTGAGATAAAGCCTTGAGCCTCCATCATATCCACTAATCTAGCTGCTCGATTATAACCAATACGATATTTTCTTTGTAGGGAAGATGCCGAAACCGTACCTTCACTACAAATATAGCGACAAGCTTCTTCGAATAATTCATCTTGTTCATCAATAGATTCTACTTTTTTCAGTAATTCTTCTTGTTCAAAAATATAATCAGGCTCACCGAGTGTGCGAACAAAATTCGTCACAGCTTCAATTTCTTCATCTGTGACATATGTACCTTGTACGCGAACTGGTGCAGACATGCCATTTCCTAAATAAAGCATATCCCCTCTACCTAATAATCGTTCAGCACCTTGACTATCTAAAATTGTACGAGAGTCTACATGTGATGACACAGAGAATGCGATTCTTGTTGGAATATTAGATTTTATTAAGCCTGTAATGACATCAACAGAAGGTCGTTGTGTTGCTAAAACAAGATGAATACCACATGCGCGAGCTTTTTGTGCAATACGACAAATAGACTCTTCCACTTCTTGTGGTGACATCATCATTAAATCTGCTAATTCATCAATGACAATTACAAGATAAGGCATCTTCAAAGAGAATTTACGATCTTTTTCTACCATTTTATTATAGCGTGTAATATCACGAGCACCTACATGAGCAAATAGCTGATAACGACGATCCATTTCTTCTACTGCCCATTTAAGTGCAGCCGTAGCAGCTTTCACATCCGTAATCACGGGACTTACTAGATGAGGAATATGATTAAATGGTGCAAGTTCTACCATTTTCGGATCGATTAACATCAATTTTACATCTTGTGGACTAGCTTTCAAGAGTAAACTGATTAAAAGTGAGTTTATACATACAGATTTTCCTGAACCAGTCGCTCCAGCAATCATTCCATGTGGCATTTTGCGTAAATCAATAGTAACAGGTTCACCAGTTAAATCTAATCCAAGTGCTGCTTCAAGAGGTGATTTTGAATCGATAAAGGATAAATGTGTCACCACTTCTGAAAGTCTAACTGGACGAGATGTGCGATTAGGAATCTCAATACCGATTGAACTTTTCCCTGGGATTGGCGCTTGAATACGAATATCCTTTGCTGCTAATGCTAGTTTTAAGTCATCTGCTAAATTACGTATTTTACTTACTTTTACACCGTGACCTACTGTAATCTCAAACTGTGTTACTGCTGGTCCTTGAACGATTTGTACAATTTCCCCTTCAATTTGGAAATAGGATAATGCTTCAATCAGCTTTTCTCCTTGAGCATCCATCCATTCAAAGTCCTCTGTTTGTGCTTCAGGGGATTCAAGATAAGAAAGAGCTTCTTCAAGGTGTTCATTTAAAACTGGTGGTTCTTGTTCTTCTATAATATTACTTTGTCGCTCTAAAGTATCTTGAATTTGTACGGTTTCTTTGTGTTCTTCTGGCTCCATTTGCATTGAAGGTATTTCCATCATGGTAACTTCTGATTCAGCTTTTGAAATCATATTCTCGTTGAAATCTTGTTCTGCAACGTCCGGCTCTGTATATTGATCATTTGAAGTACGATCCTCTACTATTGCTGAGGCACTAGAAACAGGCTTTGCATAAGATGCTCCCCAAGATTTTGCACTAGGTACTGGGATAGCTTGTGGAATGGATTGCTCCATTTTTTTCTTATCTGATTTTAGCATGACGACATTAAAAGGTACTCGGCTGCCAGTTTTTTTAGGTTCTTCTTGCTCTTCTATTTCTGCATTTTCAGCTTCGTTCACTGTTTCTTTTTCAGTATCTGCAATCGTTGAATCATCTTCTAACATTTCTTCTACTGGATCATCATTATCATGATCAACTAAGAAGTCTGTTTCTATAGGTAATTCTTTTTCAATCGTCGCAACTTGTACTTCAATTCTTTCTTCTTCAGAAATTGTTTTAGTTACATCTTCTTCGACAATTTCATTCTCTTTTTCTGATTCAATAGTTTTTGAAATAGAGTTTGCAATTTCAATTTTTTCTTCTAAATCACTTTGCTCAATAATTGAAAATGGTGCCAACTTATCTAACGGCTCTTCTTCGATAACGCTTTCTTCTATAGAAGTTTGAGACGGAAGATGAGTTTCAGCTGTTTCTTCAACTATATGTTGAACTTCGACATTTTGAACCTGTCCTTTATTTTCTACTATTTGTACTTCTTTGTGCGTTTCAAATTCTTTAATTTGTTCACTTGTATTTTCATAGTCTTGTCCAGAAATAAAAGTGTCTTCTTCTATTTTAGATACGCTCTCACTTGTTGATGATGAAGTATTTTGCATACTTGTTGGAATTGTAGACGGCTCTTCAATCTTTTCTAGTTGTAGTATTGTAGCAGCTACTTCTTCTAAAGCTGCTTTTTCTTGGCTTTTTTGTTCACTACTTTGCTCTTTTTCATTCTCTTTTTCATCTAACAAGTCATAAATATTACTTCCACGTTTGGGTGGTTTTTGGAAGCCGTAAATTGGTGAAGGGACTTCTGTCGGCACAAATTTTTTCTTTTGTGGTATATATGATTGTTTTACCGGTTCTTCAACAACTAGATCTTGCGTTTTCTTTTCTGGTATCTTTTCTTTTCTTTGAGGTTTTGAATTTTTGATTCCACTAGGGTTAAATGGATTATAGTTTTCCCTACTTGTCTTTTCGACTACTCCTCTTAAGCCACGTGGTTCACGAGTAAATGGTGAATATTGTTCTGGCCGCTGATCTATAGGTTGTCGCGGTTTCTGATGCTGAACTTGGGTTGATTGTTGTTTTTGAACAGGACGAACTAGTTCTTCTGGTTGCAGCCAATCAGGTAATTCTACTTTTCTATTTTGGGTTTGCTTACTAGATGACTCAGTATACTCAGTAGGTCTTGCACCTTGAATTTTTCTATTATTTTCATCAGGGATCACCGGGAATCTAAATGATTCTCTTTTACTTATAAAATTGGTTTGAGCACTTTGCACTTGTTGTCTAGGTTGTTGTTCATAATCATTTTCTATATAAGGTGATTCTTCTTCATATTCGTAGTCATTTTCATATTGATCAAATGATTTATATAGTTGTTCGTCGTTAATATTGTTATTATCATTATTTTTTGTTGATGTTTCTTCGATCTCGTCTCCTAAAACTCGAGAGACAATTTTTTTGAACCAACTCATATTATACACCACTCTTTTCTAAATCATTGCCTCCATTTTAGCAGTAATAAAGGCTCTCATGCAATGCTTTGAAACGATTCAGTCAGATATCCTTATTTTTTTACTTGGAATTTGTTTATTCGAAAAAATCTGCGGTGATTTTTCCCTATATTGAAAAATTGATTTAGAAAAAATTTTTTAAAGTGTAAAAAAGTGCCCTACTCCATTTGAGAGCAAGGCACTTCGGTTTATAACATTAATTAAATGTATAATTTTGCTTTAGAATTTGAATGCTGAACCGACTTCTGCATTATCATCTAAAATCATAATACCTTTCACTTGAGGTGCGTTTGGAATAGCTAATTCACGAGCTGAACACATCATACCGTAAGAATCAACACCACGCAATGCAGATTCTTTGATTACCAGACCTGAAGGCATTACTGCACCAATCTTAGCAACGACTACATGTTGTCCTTCTGCAACATTTGGAGCACCACATACGATTTGTAATGGTTCTTCTTCGCCAACATCGACTTTACAAATATGCAGTTTATCAGCATTTGGATGTCCTCCAACTTCTTTGACAAAACCTACTACAAATTTTGGTGTTAAATCAACGTCTAGGCTCAAAGTTGCACCATTTTTAACAATGGCCTCTTTTAATGTAGCAACAAGTTCTTTTGTTACTTCAATGTTTCCTACTTCTTCAATCGTTAGATAATGACTTGCGTTAAAAAGGTTAAAACCTTTCACTTCACCTGTTGCGTCTTCTTTAAGTAACACTAAATCTCCGTGCTTTTCTAATTCAGTTTTGACAATCGCTTCTGTAGTTAATTGGACTAATAGAACGTCACCTACATGCGCTTTGTTATACGATACGATCATTGTTTTTCTTGCTCCTTTTTCACTCTGTTTTTCGCTAAGATAAAGATGGGCTCTAAATGACCTGCTTCATACACGAAGGACAGTGATGTAATTGGTACTGCTCCTTCTGTAAAGAAGTGCATCGTCATTTGAGCTAATACATCATAACCTGTATTATTGCGAATATCCCCGATAATCAGTACATCTTGATGAGGCACTGAAATCGTCATATCACCTTCAATTTTACCACGCATTTCTTTTAAAAAGGCATCATTTAAAATACGACTTGCGTCATATCCATCATTTTCATTTAAAAAGTAAAAGAAATTACCTGCTACTTCATCTCTCTTTACATTTGCTGGTAAATTACGGACTTGGAATCGGGCAGATTCTTTAATCTGTTCAACCGGTACCTGTAGTTTGTTAACCATATCTTCATCAATTAATCGGTAAGTATTGCCAAGATCTAATGCGTAGTAAATACGTGTTTCAGCAGTATGCTCTGTTGTGATAAAGGCATGTCCCTCTTTTGACTTTTTCGGAAAAGAACCCGAACGAATAACAGGGTATATATTCATTAATTCCTGAAAACCTTGTTCTTTCTCCTTTTTCATAGCTTCAAAGGTTTGTTCAATCGTATATACCACTTCATCAATTGCCTTTTCTTTACGCGTATCATATTTTGTCAGTACATCTCCTAAAAAAAGGTCCATACCTTTCCCAGTTTCAAGATGCTCTAATCGTAATTTATTTGTTTTAGAATCTAGCTTCCATTCAAAGTGAGCTTTGCCTAGACGCTCTTTTAAAATATTGACCAATTCTTGTGCTGTCATCTGGTGACTCACTCCTTCAATTGCGACTTATTGCGCTTGTAAAAATGTTTCAATTTCTTCTTTTGTTTTGCGATCTTTGGAAACAAAGCGTCCTGTTTCTTCTCCGTTGTTATAAGCAATAAAACTTGGTATTCCATAAACCTCAAGTTCTCCACATAAATCAATGAATTGATCACGATCTACAGAAATAAATGTGTATTCACTATATTTTTCTTCTACTTCAGGCATAAATGGTTCGATAAAATGACAATCTGGGCACCATCCAGCTGTAAATAATAATACATGTTTCCCTTGTTCTTTTAATGCATTGTATTGTTCCACTGAATGTAAATTTTCCACTGTCATAGCCTCACTTGTTTTTTAATTGTACAGAAAGAGCGATCGTCATCAGTTCAGGTATCGTTTTGCTTATATCATCATCATTTGCAACCCCTGTGACCTTTACCCCGCCAGTACTAGCAATTACTTCATAGTTTTCATTATCTTTCTTTAAAACACTTGCAAAGCCAAAACGTCCATTCTTTTTATACGTTTGTTCTTTAATAATATCGTCTTTTAAGCTTTTATGCATTGCATTGTAAAAGCGTTGGCTATCTTGTGACTCATTTGGATTGATAAAAAGCGAGTACGTTCCTTTGCCCTTCGATAAAATGATATTCGTTTCATCTGAAGAGGTTTTCACTTTGTAGCCATTAGGTAGATAAAATTTCAAATGTTCGGAAGACACCGTACTATCCTTTGGTTTCGAATTAAAAATTGTCTTTGCATCTGAAAATCCTTGCGACATTTGAGAATCTACTGATTTACCACATGCTGCAAGATTCAGTAAGAACACACTTAAAACGAGTAGTTTGGTACATTGACGGAACATATGTAATTCCTCCATTCGTACTTGGACTAACTTTATTGTAAGATGCCTTATAGGCCGTTGCAACTATCGTGCATTATCTTGTTTTTTCGTGTATTTTTGATAAA
>DATMJF010000221.1:0-3323 GCA_035554455.1 Rummeliibacillus sp. | reverse complement strand
TTTTTTCATTCTGTATGAACTATAAATGCCCTTAATTCTATTCGATATTAAGGGCATCGTATGGCTAGATTACATAGCAAAACTAATCTAGTGAATCTTCATCCTTGCTATGTATATGATAATTAATGTCATTCGCTTCTTTTATGATATCGTATTTAAGAAAACTTCTTTTAATACTTGGTGGAATTAACAGAAAACTTGAGCGGTATTCTAGTCGGAATTTCAAAGCATATGCACGATTCATTCGCTTATCAAACGCACTATAGCTTACATCAATATTTAGTGATGAACCATTTGTAAAAATAATTTTTGTACTTTGATTTTTATTTTGCTTGTAACTTTTAATATGATTAAGTGCTAGCCAAACACAATCATTCTTTTTGGGAGATATTGATGGAAACCATACTAGTTGATGCTTTAGATTCATAATAACTGGATACATATTAACTTCCCCAAGAATATAACGTGTGCCTTCACTTGCACCTTTTAAGCTAGAGCCAAAAAAACGTAAATTTTGATCAACAAGTTCAACGGGATTCAAATGACATTCTTTGAAACCATCTATTTCAAGTATAGTGGTTTTAAAACCACCAACACCATCATAAGACGGTATAAACGCAATTGTATTTTCATTTACTGTATAAATTTCTTCTAACATCGTTAATCCCCCTTATTAAAAATATTGTACAAACTTTACACTGATATACCCATAGAAGATTCCTCGAGTTTAGTCCACTGGACTTGATCTACTCGAGGTTTTTTTTGTAGTCCAAATCGATCACCTGTTTCTGTTTTTAGTAACAGATTACTATAAAAATTGAGTACTTTCGCCATATCCATATAATCCATTTATATCATTTTATAATCATATTTTGTAACTGTCAAATAATTCTTTATTTTCAATTTTTAACATTTATATTTTAGAATTCCACACAACAAATCCCTTCATATAAGCTTTTATAGGTATTATCACTGTATTTATGTGATTTATTTTTTTCATAATACCATATTGTTTATAGTAAAAATTTCACAAGTTAAAATAGTAATTTTCTTGCAAATTCTTTCTTTAGTAATTGATTCACAATATCCTTTTCTATAAAAAAAATTCACGCATAATTCAACAAATTTAGCGGGAACATTTACAATATTAAACCGTAATAATCTAGCCAGCTTGCAAATGCAAATGTATTGCACTTTCTTAGAAACATTTATTCTACTTTCATTATAGTAATTGATTTTATTTGCTTTATTTTTCGATCTATAAAAAGACAATCACAATCCAGAAAATATGCATAAATAAGATTGCACTATATATAGATATTGCACCGATCATTAGCATTTTAATTAACAGAGTTGGTTGAATTCTGCTAAGAATGTATACTAATAAAACAGCCATTGAAATTTTTAATGCGTAAAATCCTAAGACACTATTTTCATATATCCAATCCATCAATGGATTTGCCTCTGTAATTAGGTTATTTCGGATACCTAAATCAGTAAAGAGTGCATCTAACATACAAAATAATAGTAGAAACATCCCTAATTTAGAAATATTAATGTTTGAATTGAATAGAATTTTACTTTCCAGATATAACAATCCTTTCATTTTGTTTATGTTTATCTAAGTCTACGGAAAAAGAACTGAATATATACGGAATACTTAGAAATTCACCTTTCTTTATGAAAGTTTTTAACTAATAAAAAAGGTATCTCATAATAGTCAATTTTGAATGACTTTGTGGATACCTTTTTTTGTTATTAAATTTGATTGTATTTTATTATCAAAATTATTTTGGTGACAGTCACCCTATTTTATCACATCCATGGGTGGCCTGGGTTCCATGTTTGCCATTGGTTCCACTGCCACCATGGATTCCATTGCCACCATGGGTTCCATTGCCACCATGGGTTAAATGGAATAAATGGATTAAATTGATTAAATCCTCTAAAACGATCTTCTCGTTCTTCTCGTTCTTCTCCTCTTGGAAACCGTTGCTCTGGAAACCGTTGCATTGGAAACATCTGTCTGCCAAAACCGCCCTGCCCTCTGAAAGGTTGAACCATTCATTTTCCACTCCTTTTTCATTATTCTTTGTAGAATATGTAAAAGTTAAAATTTCCGATTGGGCTTTGCTTGGGTATATGAAAACAACAACTACAACAATTTTCACCAAATGATATAAATTTAATAGCTGCAAAGCAGAAGGCTCCATCAACACGATTCTCTTTTAATATAATTTTCAGAATTATTTTAAATTTAAATATCATGGATTTTATATGTTTTTTTTTATACTAATTATGTACAATGAACTATGTTATAAAAAACAAGTATAAGTTTTTAGAACTAAGGAAGGTGTTTTTGAAATGGATAAAATTAAAGAGCTATTCCAAAGCGAAGATGGCAATGGAAAACAGAGAGAACAACTAGTAAGTTATCTTGAAAAAATTTTAACATCAATGGATACATTAAAAGATCCATCTAAAACAACACTTGGCTCTATGCAGGAGCGTTCAGCTAACTTTTATCAAGAATTAATGGAAGAACATATTGTCCCTACGAATGGTACTGGATTAGATACAGTAGTGAATGCATTAACTGACTTAATGAAAGGACACCCATTCCATACTCATAACTTTGTTACAAATGTATTACCTATGGCGAGCATTCCAGGGATTTTAGGTTTGTTCGTAAATTCTCTCTTAAATGGTAATAACTTATGGGATGTATACGGACCTGCTGCTACAGAATCTGAAGTGAAAGTCATTTCAATGATGTCTAAATTGGTAGGCTATGATTATACTAAGAGCTTCGGTTATACAACTTGGGGTGGACAAGGTGCTGTATTTAGCGGACTTCGCGTAGCAATTGCGAAACAATTCCCTCATGCGAAAGAAGAAGGTGTACCAAATAATCTTTATTGTTTTGCGTCTGAAAATGCACATTATAGTTTGTTGAAATCGATTGAAGCTGTAGGTATTGGAAGTAACCATTTAATCCGAGTTAAAGCTGGTAAGGATCATTCGATGGATATGGATGATTTACAAGACCGTTTAACTGAAGTAATAGAAAATGGTGGGATCCCTGTATATATTGTTGCAACAACTGGTGCTACAGATAGTTTTGCAATTGACAATATCAAAGAGATTAAAGAAATTACAACTGCTTTAGAAAATCGTTATAGCTTGAAACCAATTCATATTCATGCAGACTCAGCGTTAGGCGGATTTTATGCATTCTTTAACGATTATGATTTTGCCAAAAACCCACTGCAATTTGAAGATGAAGTTCTTGAAAGTTTAATGGTCATCCGTTCACGTATGCA
>DATMJF010000220.1:0-4292 GCA_035554455.1 Rummeliibacillus sp. | reverse complement strand
TTGGAAGTGGGATAAATTTACGTCCACTTAAATATTGACCTGTCAGTGAATTATTATTTTCCATTACTTGCTGTGGTGTACCAGCTGCGACAATTTCACCACCATGCACACCTGCACCAGGTCCTACATCAATTAAATAATCAGCCGCAAGCATCGTGTCTTCATCGTGTTCTACGACGATTAGTGTGTTTCCAAGGTCGCGCATACTTTGTAATGTCGCAATCAATCTGTCGTTATCACGTTGATGTAATCCAATTGATGGTTCATCTAAAATATAGAGAACGCCAGTTAAACGCGATCCAATTTGAGTCGCTAAACGAATACGCTGCGCTTCTCCACCTGATAAAGTACCAGCTGCTCGATTTAATGTTAAATAATCGAGACCGACATTTATTAAAAAGCTAAGTCGTTCTTGTATTTCTCTTAAAATAAGACGCGCAATTTGCATATCTTTTTCTGATAGTTTGAGCTCTTGGAAAAATGTGTAGGCTTCTTTAATAGAGAACTCTGTCACTTCACCAATATGCTTCCCATCAATTTTCACGGCCAATGTTTCTGGCTTTAAACGGTAGCCATGACAAGATGGACAAGGTTGTTGTGCCATATACTTTTCCATTTGCTCGCGAATATAGTCGGAAGAAGTCTCACGAAAACGGCGTTCAATATTGCCTAATACACCCTCGAATTGAATATCTTGATCACGAATATTTCCAAAATCATTTTCATAATGGAAATGTATTAATTCATTTCCTGAGCCATGTAAAATTTTATCCATTTGCTCTTTTGGAATATCCTTTACAGGAGTATCCATATCAATTCCGTAATGGTCACATATAGACTTTAATAATTGTGGGTAGAATTGCGAACTGATTGGATTCCACGGCACAATAGCACCATCATTTAGCGTTACATCCCAATCTTGAATGACCAGTGTTTCATCTACTTCAAGCTTTGTACCAAGTCCGTCACATTGTGGACAAGCACCAAACGGACTATTAAAAGAAAACATGCGAGGTTCTAATTCTTCAATCGAAAATCCACAAATAGGACAAGCATGATGTTCACTGAATAACAATTCTTCATGTCCCATCACATCGACCATCACACGGCCTTCTGCTAATTTTAAAGCTGTTTCTAATGAGTCACTTAAACGTGACTCTACTCCTTCTTTTAAAACAACACGGTCAATGACCACTTCAATATTATGCTTTTTGTTTTTTTCTAATTCGATATTATCATCTAAATCACGCAGCTCTCCATCAATTCGTGCACGGACATAGCCTTGTTTCTTCAAGTCTTCTAACAATTTTACATGAGTACCTTTTCGTCCCGATACCATCGGTGCTAGCAATTGTAGCTTTGTACGTTCAGGATATTGTACAATTCGGTCGACCATTTGTTCAACAGTTTGTGACGTAATTTCAATGCCGTGATTAGGGCAAATTGGTTTCCCAACACGCGCAAAAAGTAAACGTAAATAATCATAAATTTCTGTAACGGTACCTACTGTTGAACGTGGGTTACGACTTGTTGTTTTTTGGTCAATTGAAATTGCTGGTGATAGTCCTTCAATGGCATCTACATCTGGTTTATCCATCTGTCCTAAAAATTGTCTTGCATAGGCAGAGAGTGATTCCACATAGCGTCTTTGCCCTTCCGCATAAATCGTATCAAATGCAAGAGACGATTTACCAGAACCTGAAAGCCCAGTCATGACAACTAATTGATCTCGCGGAATTTTCACATTAATATTTTTTAAATTATTAGCCCTTGCTCCTTGTACAACGATTTCTTGATTTTTCAAACTGCTCATCCTTCCGCTTTCAATTCCAAAATAGTATCTCGAAGTTCAGCTGCACGTTCAAAATCAAGCGCTTTTGCTGTATCCTTCATTTCTTTTTCCAGTGATTCAAGTAATGTTGTCTTTTCTGCCTTCGTTAATTTCTTACCATTCGTCACTTTTGTTAGATAAGATTCTGGTTCTTCTGCTGCTTGTGTAGCGCGAATAACGTCACGAATTTCCTTTTGAATCGTTTTTGGTGTAATACCATGTTCTTTATTGTAAGCCATTTGTATTTCTCGGCGACGGTCTGTTTCCTCAATTGCCTTCGTCATGGAATCCGTCATACGATCTGCGTACATAATGACATGTCCATTGGCATTACGAGCCGCACGTCCAATTGTTTGGATCAGTGAACGTTCAGATCGTAAGAAACCTTCCTTATCAGCATCTAAAATTGTCACTAGTGAAACCTCTGGAATATCTAATCCCTCACGCAATAAGTTGATACCAATTAAGACATCATACGTACCTATTCGTAATTCCCGAATGATTTCGATACGTTCTAACGTTTTAACTTCAGAGTGCAAATACTGAACTTTAATGCCCATTTCTTTTAAGTAATCGGTTAAATCCTCTGACATTTTCTTCGTTAAAGTCGTTACTAGTACACGTTCATTACGTTCGACACGTTGTTGAATTTCATCAATTAAGTTATCAATTTGACCTTCAATTGGACGCACTTCAATTTCAGGATCCAATAAACCTGTCGGGCGAATAATTTGTTCAACCGTTTCAGGAGTATGTTCCAATTCATAAGATCCTGGTGTTGCCGAAACATAAATGGCGTTATGAATATGTTTCTCAAATTCTTCAAATTTTAACGGTCTATTATCAAGTGCAGATGGTAAACGGAAACCATGTTCTACTAAGACATTTTTTCGCGCTTGGTCCCCATTATACATACCGCGGATTTGTGGTAATGTAACATGACTTTCATCGACTATTAACAAAAAGTCTTCAGGAAAATAGTCTAGTAATGTGTATGGTGTTACCCCTGCTGGTCTTAATGTTAAGTGACGTGAATAGTTTTCGATTCCTGAGCAGAAGCCCATTTCACGCATCATTTCTAAATCATAATTCGTTCTTTGCTCTATTCGTTGTGCTTCTAACAATTTATCTTCTGAGCGGAATTTTTTTAGTTGATCTTGTAATTCATCTTCTATATTATCAATCGCTTTCAACATTTTTTCTTCACGTGTTACGAAGTGGGAAGCTGGGAAGATTGCTATATGCTCACGGTCACCCAATACCTCGCCTGTAATTGCATCTACTTCACGAATACGATCTACTTCATCACCAAAGAACTCAATACGCATACAGCGTTCATCACGAGATGCTGGGAAGATTTCAACCACATCTCCACGTACTCTAAACTTACCACGAGTAAAATTAATATCGTTTCGTTCATATTGGATATCCACTAATTTTCGCAATAGCTGATTACGTTCAATTTCCATACCTGTTCGAATGGATACAACCATTTCTCGATATTCTTCTGGATTACCTAAGCCATAAATACAAGAAACAGATGCGATGATGATTACATCATCCCGTTCAAACAAAGCAGATGTTGCAGAATGTCGCAGCTTATCTATCTCGTCATTAATGCTGGAGTCTTTTTCAATATAAGTATCTGTTTGTGGTACATATGCTTCTGGTTGATAATAATCATAATAACTAACAAAATATTCAACGGCATTATTTGGGAAAAAATCTTTGAATTCACTGTATAGTTGTCCTGCAAGTGTCTTATTATGAGCAATTACAAGTGTTGGCTTTTTTACTTCTTTAATCACATTAGAAACGGTAAATGTTTTTCCTGTTCCCGTTGCCCCAAGTAATGTTTGATGTTGCTTACCTTTTCTTACACCTTCAACAAGTTCTTGAATAGCGGTTGGTTGGTCTCCGCTGGGCTTGTAGGGTGAATGCAAATCAAATTCCTGCTCCATTATTTTGTCCTCCTCGTTCGTCGTCATCTAGTAGCTATATTTTAACATAGCTGTTAGAAAATATCGAGAAAAACGCGAACGTACGTTTTAGATAGTTATATAAAAAAACCGCTCTGATTGAACGGTATTTGATCTTCTGAATGATTATAGTTCACTACAATTTCTGTTAGCAATTTCTCGTCTTGTACTCTTTTTCAATATAAGTCATTTTAGTTGTTGGTCCTTGGGGGATTTTGCGAAAAAAATAAATTTTAAAAACAGTTTATTAAAAATTTTTTGGTCCAACCAAACTGTCCTTTTAGCCCAAGCAAACGATTAATTTTACCAACGAAATGATCATTTTTGTCATTTTTCTATTCTAAATACTTTTTGATAGTATAGAAAAAACATCATGAATATGCAAATTTTTTACTTTCTCATAACATTTCAGGATTGAAAGTGGGTGTTGTTATACACAATTTACATCTTAATTTTTCACTATTGGTATCGTATTCGAAACA
>DATMJF010000219.1:0-2457 GCA_035554455.1 Rummeliibacillus sp. | reverse complement strand
TGGTGGGATTTTCTTTCCTTGTGTTACGAGGCTACCAGCACCGATAAATGCACCTTCACCAATTTCAGCACCATCTAAAACGATGGAAGCCATACCGATTAGTGCACCTTTCTTAACATGGCAGCTATGAAGAGTAACTTGATGACCAATCGTTACTTCATCTTCTAAAATAAGTGGAGCAGTAGGGCTTTGATGTAAACAACATAAATCTTGAACATTTACTTTTTGACCGATAATTGTAGGTGAAACATCACCACGAATAACGGTATTATAAAAAATAGACGAATCTGGACCTATTGTCACATCTCCAGTAATAACAACGTTGTCACCAATAAAAACAGATGGGTCAATAGATGGTTTTTTATCTTTAAATGGATAAATCATCGAAAATACGCCTCATTTCAAGCTAAGATTATAATATTATCGTAACAAACCAATGAGTTAATTGGAACAGAAATTCATATAATGCGTTAAAATATAGACAGGAAAGAATGAGGAGAGAATTAATATGTGGAAATGGGAAGCAGAAGGTCAGGCTAAAGCAGTTGTGGTATTTATACATAGTGCATATGAGCATCATCGTCGTTATGCTTGGTTAATCGAAAAATTAAGAATGTCTGGAATGCACGTAATTACAGGGGATTTACCTGGACATGGGGAAGAGAGCAGAGGTAAAAAGGCACATGATGAAGATTTCAGGGATTATGGGAAATTTATCCGCAAAATGATGCAAATAGCTTTAAACTATAATTTGCCGATATTCATCATTGGCCATGGACTCGGTGCAACCCTTGCAATTCAAATCGAACAAAAATATAAATACGAATGTGCAGGTATGATCTTGACATCACCATGGTTGCATTTGCTTCATCAACCTTCAAAATTATCCAATGCTCTTACCGGATTAAGTAAATTGACGGGGAATATGAAGATTCATCATGATGTCTCAGTAAAACTGCTAACACGAAGTTATGAGTTTTACAAAGAAGAAAAAGATGATCTTTATTATAATTCCGTCATTACAGTAAATTGGTATCGAGAGCTACATCAATTTATGAAGGCAGTTTCTACAATGCAAGAGGGATTTCCAGATATCCCTGTATTATTGATGAACGGTGGGAGCGATAAAATCATTTCTCCAGCTCATAGCAAAAAATGGCTTATACAACAAAATATATCGGAAATGCAATATAAAGAATGGAATGTATGTTATCACGATCTATTCCAAGAACCAGAGCGTGATGATATTTATCAGTATATGGAATCTTTTATCTTTAATGCATTACGAAATATTGGATATATTATATAGGGAAAGTAAAAAGTACCAAAAGGTTATGATAAGCGATAAGTTGCTTATCATAACCTTTTTGTCTTTTGGGGTAGTAGATACTTACTTTCCTTCAATCTTATTTAACAAGTTAAGTGACAATAATTCGGATAATATTTCATTTCTAGTATGTACTTAATATGCCGCTCCAGATGGCGCTTTCCGCGGGCGAGCGTTGAGCCTACTCGTTTGCTTCGCTACCTGCGGGGTCTCACCTGTCTCGCTTTCCCGCAGGATTAGAATTAACCTCTTTGAATTAACACCGCACGAAGAAAATGCGAATGCATTTTCGAGGAGTCGCCATCTTCCGCTTCATAGACAATGTTCTAATAGATATGGCATATAACAATGGCCTATTTAATGTTTATCAAATCTTTGAATTATGAAATTGATTTAAGTGAATGAATATAACATTATTATTCATTATATTGTTTAATTTTCCAACTTTACATTCGTTGAAACAGGCTGAGCTTACATACTAATGTGTTGTTACCAGTGTACAAAAAATGAAATTGTGAACTTTTAATATAAAAGATTCAATTGGAATACCTATTTAAAGCTATTTGAATCAATTTCATAATTCAAAGTTTAACCAAAAACACGAACATATTACTTTTGATTGAACTCTATTTCATTCCATATCCTATGGAGTATTTCTGGTGGCGAAGCCGAAGAATTCTGTGGTAAAAGTGATAAATTCTGTGGTAAAAGTGATAAAAAGAAAGAATCGGAATAAACGGAGTGAGGAGGTTTGATACTTAACTGCTGAAAGCGTTCGTCTGAGCGAAAAAATGAAAAACTTATCATTTATTCAAATTAAGTATATAATGTTCGTGTTTTTTACCTAGTAAAGGATTTGTGAAATTAATTTATTTTAATAATAAAAAAACGATAAAAATGTCACAATGTCCATGTGGAAAGTACATATTGTGACGATTTTTTGTCTATTTTATTTGTAAACGGTTACAACGGGTGCATAATATAAGAGTTTTATTTTAAAATAAATATCAATGATATATAATTGACGAATAATATTTTGAAAGAATATTTAAATTCTTTTGAAATTCATATGATTATATTTGTCAAAATTCAACATGATGGGAGACAACAAGATGAAAACCATAATTGAT
>DATMJF010000218.1:0-3634 GCA_035554455.1 Rummeliibacillus sp. | reverse complement strand
CATATTGTATCGAACCATCACTAGGTGCTGACCGCGTAACTCTTGCATTCTTATGTGATGCTTATGATGAAGAAGAATTAGAAGGCGGAGATTCACGTACAGTACTTCGATTCCATCCTGCACTTGCACCATTTAAGGCAGCTGTATTACCACTTTCTAAAAAATTAGCAGAACAAGCTACTGATGTATGGGCTGAATTACGTAAAGCATTCCCAGTAGATTATGATGAATCACAATCAATTGGTAAACGCTACCGTCGTCAAGACGAAATTGGTACACCATTCTGTATCACATATGATTTTGATTCAGTTGAAGACGGTCAAGTAACAGTTCGTCATCGTGACTCTATGGAACAAACACGCATGCCGATCGTTGATGTTAAAGCCTATATTGAAAAGCATTTAGCATTCTAATTTAATACTTTATTAGTAAGGCGTGTTCTGCGACGAGTAATCGCAGGAGCAAAAATGCTTTTGTATGCCGATTGTTGAAGTAAAAGCTTATATTGAACAGTATCTTGCATTCTAATTTCTATAATTAAACAGACCTAACTTTTTTCACTAACAACTAGATAAGTTAAAACCAACATCCTTTAAGGGAGGTGACGTTAAATGTCACCTCCCTTTTTTTCGAAAGGTGCTCTTAAATTCAAAAAGCAGCCATTAACATAGCCTTAAAAAGTATATCGATCATTACTTTACAATCAAAAGATGGCTTTTTAAGGAAGGTAAAGAACGGGTAAAGTGTCTATTCAAACACAACGCAAAGCCTAGATAATACAGTTTAACAACTCCCCCTTCACAAAACTGAAAAATATTGTTATCAAACAATAACGACCCTACATTTTATTGTTTGAATATACTGATTTTTTAATTCACATTCATTAAATGGTTATGGTAATATTTGTTTAAATAGTAATTTATAGAAAATCTCAATAGATAAGGCGGGATTCTTATTGACCATTCTTTCAATCAAAAATCTATCTAAGACCTATAAAAATCACTGTGTTTTAAAGAATATTGATTTACACATTGACTCTCCAGGAATTTGGGCATTAGTTGGTCCAAATGGATCTGGTAAAACTACCTTTTTAAATACGATTACGAATTTACTTCCTTCCACTTCAGGTAAAATTGAATTGGTTGGTAAACCTAATACGGATACAGATGTTTTTAAAGAAGTTTCCTTTTTGCAGGATAATACCGTGTTATTTGATTATTTAAACGGATATGATCATCTAAAATACATTTGTGATGTACAAGGAATCAATAAAAAACGAATCCATGAAGTCGCGAAATATGTAGGAATGGAACATTATATAAAAAAAAGAGTAGGTAATTATTCTCTGGGTATGAAACAGCATCTTCTTCTAGCAATGGCCATTATAAATAAACCCAAACTTTTATTATTAGACGAGCCTCTGAACGGACTCGATCCTACAAGTGCTATATTAGTTCGAAAAATTTTAATTGAACTAGCTGAAAGTGGAACAACTATTTTATTATCTTCTCATAATTTAGCCGAAATTGATCGTGTTACATCTCAAATACTATTTTTAAAGAATGGTGAATTAATAGAAGAAAATATGCAATCTTATGAAACTATTTATTATTATTTTGAAGTCAATGACAAATTTCATGCGTTAAGAATGTTAGAAGAACTAAATTATACAGTAGAACAATTTGAAAATGGTCTTAAAGTAAATTTAGGCAACTATCAACTTCAAAGTTTACTTGATGAATTAAAAGCAGCTGAGATTACAATATTGGACATGTATAAAGAAGTAGCTGGCTCAGAAAAAAGATATGAAGAATTATTTGAAGTGTGAGGTTGACGAATATGAAGCTCATATTATTCGAATTTAAGAAAATTGTATGTTCTAAAGTTTTCCCACTATTTCTTTTAATTACTGCACTTTTCATTACTATTTTTTTCATCTCCAATGTTGCCCATCAAGAAGCTATTCCATCAAAGAAAATCGAACAGTTTTCAAAACATGCTAGTCATGTTCTCTCCCAATTTCAAGGTGATCAAAAAATTCTTGAAAAGGGGCCAAATCCCGAAATAGAAAAAAGAATTGATATAGCAGGAACTTTATACGATCAACTAAAAGGATTGACCCAAGCAATAGAAGCTGGTAAATGGAAAAAGGAACTTCAATTAGAAAATATGGTTTATATTTCAGCGATGAAATTTCAAAATGTAGATGGTAGTTTTTCAATGAGTCAAGAAGATATGAAAAAAACCATGCGTTATAATAATGAATTACTAGCTAGAGGATTACCAAAGGAAGATTTAGATTATTCCATACAAACATCTATTTTTATGAAAAAAATAGTGTCTTTTCTCCTTACTCCAATTCCTTTTATCATTCTGCTTGTCTTATTAAGCATTTTTATTACGAAAGAGTTTGAAGAACAAAATATGAAATTAGTATATTCTCTCCCCATTTCAAAATTGAAATATATTTGCGTAAAGTATGTTAGTTTACTACTTACCGGTATTATTTGGTTAGGAGTTATTTTCATCTTATCTTATACGATTCCTTCTATATTCGGTGAAAATATTGGAGATGTCTTTAATTATCCTTTGTTCGCAAATTCTGGTGACTTTGTGAGTTCAGGTGAATATTTGATGAGGGCTATTGTTTCTAGCATTTGTTTTATGACATTTGTAGTAGCGTTACTTTTATTGGTAAGCTTTTCTGTTAGAAATCTAGTGATTACAAGTTTAGTTATGGTGTTTATTTTAGGTGGTGCAATAATCATCACAAAGAATAGTGTGGAAAATTTTTGGAATCCCTTTGTTTACCAAAATATCGATCAAGCGATTATAAAAACAGTTTCTTATTATCCGATAAGCCTACTTCCATTGCTGATTATTATGATTTTCCTGATTTTCATAACACTTATACTAAACCGAAAGCGAGGTATATGATTGTTGAAACTCTTTCTCTTCGAATGTAAAAAAATTCTTAAAAAGAAAGTTACATGGATAACTTGCTTACTATCCATCATTGCTGTGATGAGTCTTTATTTTTATAGTATGTCAGTATCTGAAAATATTAAAAACCAAAATATTAATAAACTGAGCTATATCGTTGCATCTTATAAAAAAATGATGATTGATGTAAATAGAGAAAATGATAAGGCTGAACAAGATAAAGACGTAGAAAATATGAAGATGTTGTCAACTCAAATTAAAGGCTTAGAGAAAAGTATTAAGAAGTATGAAACACAGAAAGAAAATTTAATAAAAGGTAATTGGCAAGGAATTTATTCAAATGAAGCGACTTCTTTAGAGGAACAATTATCACCAGATTCCAATATAGCTCCTCGCTCTATTGAAAATCAGGAAATATCAAACTTTACTATAAAAGCTACATATGCAGAAGTATCATGGCTCCAAAAGAAAAATGTAGAACCTTTTATCCAAAAAACAGTTTATACGCCTTATGTAGCGTCAATTTATGATCATTTTACAGGTAGTGTATTAGATGAATGGAAGACTACGACGGAGCGTTACGCTACAAACGGATTGTCCTTATTATTTCTATTGATTCAGCAATACTTCATACCGATAGTAATTTTACTCGGATGTTTTATTTTTGCGAATACCATTTCATCTGACACAA
>DATMJF010000217.1:0-2575 GCA_035554455.1 Rummeliibacillus sp. | reverse complement strand
TCTTTTGCGTCTTCTAGCATTAATTCAATATTTTCTAATTTTAAAATCCCCATATAGTTATGACTCCCTAAACTGTTTCATTTTTATGCTTCCTTATTATAGCTTACTTCTCTAATTATCGCATGAAGAATACCATATAGTTATTTTTAGTAACAATCGTAAAGTTCTATAATAAAATAAAAGATAAAGGATGATTCAATAGTTGTTGAAAAGAAGGACAAAGAAAGGCGCTGAACCTATTGAAAACAATAATGCCATCATTATTGGCCTATTTGATTGTTTGTATAATTGCTATCTTAGCTCCTGCATCTGATGGTTATGATACGGTCAGTTGGAAATTACTTGTTGGACAAATTTATGCAATTCCCGTTTTAATTGTTGTAGCTTTCGTCACCTTTTATATGAATAAAAAACGTGCAAACAAATAAGAAAAATTCAAAGGATAGCAATGGCTATCCTTTTTTATTACTATATTTTCGTAACCTTTTTTTGGTAAAATAATTATCAGAATATTAAATCATATATTAGGGGGTAAATAGATTGAAACTCATAGAAGAATTGGAGACGTTTCATTTTACTGATTTAGAAATGAATGATGAACAAGCAGAATTTGCTTCAGCTTTAAAGTTAATTATAGAAGGAAAAGATGAATTAGCTGCAGAGAGTTTGAAACATTTATTTTTTAATTCGCATGATCCTATATTACGAAGTAACTGTTCTAAACTATTATTTGATCTTTATTTTGCTAAATCCGACTGGAAACAAATTGAGCTACTCTGTCTTCTTGATGAACCAAGCATTGAAAAAACTAATCGCTTAATCGCTAAAACATGTAGCAACCAGTCCAAAAAAACGACTTTCTCTTTTTCAATCGATCAAATATGTGTGCCTATGAAACAAAGTATCTCTGGCTCCCCAACGATTGAGGTAATCATTAATGGGAATAAAAAATGGTTTTGGCTAGATACAGGAGCAGGGATGACCGTTATCTCTAGTTCTATTGCAAAAGACTGTCATATAAGCTCAATTAAAGATAAGGAGTTTCAAGTTGAAAATTCAATTAGTCAAAATTTTAGTACTGATTTGGCCTTCATCGATTCAATTGTAATAAAGGATCTCTCGATTCAAAACCACCCAACATTGGTGTTGTCGGATGATTTGTTAAAGATTCATAATCCTAATACGAAAGAAGTAATGGTGATCGATGGAATTATTGGATGGGATATCATACAACATATCTTTTTAGAGATTGACTATCAACAGAACCAGGTGACAATTCAGAAACCAAAACAAAAAGATAATTTGAATAGCAACCTTTTCTTCTGTGGATATCCGATTTGGAAAGTGAAAGCAAAGAATCAAGTCCCCTTGTATTTCGGATTAGACACCGGGGCAAGTAAGACCCATTTTGGACAACCACTCCTATCGAAAATTGGTGACCTTAAAATTGAAAAAAGTTTAATACATGCTGGAGGCATCGGTGATGTAAAAGAAAAAGAAATAGATAGCATAGAAAGTTTAATCGTTTATCTAAATGAGGATCAACCTATCAGCTTACACAACGTGAGTAATGTGTTAGCAGATTATGCTACTTTCTTTAAGCTAGATGGAGTTTTTGGAAGTGATATTGCTAAGGATGGGCGTTTGATTATTGATTATGCGAATAGAAATTTGAGCTTGCATCAATAAAAAAAGTAGGATGATTCAACTTATCAGATATAAGTGGGAAATTTAATTTTTGGTATTCAAATGGACTCCTTTTATTTTAAAGCTAAAAGAAACCGGATAAACCTAAAATAATAATATTAGGAATGCTCTATATTTCCGTAAATTTAGTTTATTATAAAAAAAACATATTTTAATAAGGGGTGGAAAATTTGGAAACAAATATTTATTTTATTCGCCATGCACGTTCTCCATTTATTTTTGCTCAAGAACGAGAACGGCCACTTTCTGAAGAAGGCATAAAATCAGCAAAAAGACTTGTAGCCTCACTGAAAAGTTTACATTTTGATGCAGTATTATCTAGTCCGTATACACGATCTTTACAAACATTAGAAGGATTAATTGAACAACCTTCTAAAATCATTATTGAAGAGAATTTAAGAGAAAGAACGCTTAAAGGGAATTATAAATTAGCGGAAAACAAAATTGAACAAGCAATGAAGGAATCCTTTGAAAATTTAGATTTTCGATTGGAAGGAGGAGAAACAATTAGAGAAGCACAATATAGATCTTTACCGATAATATTTAAAATCATTGGAAATCAAGAGTTTACAAATGTTGCTATTGGTACCCACGGTAATATTATGACAAGCATAATAAATTATTTTGATAATTCGTTTGGATATGATTTTTGGAAATCTACAGAAAAACCAGATGTTTATAAATTAGCTTTTAATGGTTATCATTTAATTTCTGTTACAAAAATAGAATTTTAAATTATGATATATTCCTTTGTGCCATGTTACTTCAGTGAGGTTCATTCATAGTCCTACGGGAAAAGCTTGAGCTGAAAGCCCCGTAGAAACGTCGAAAAGGCACTGAAAAAGTAAAAATAGATGAAAATTTATTA
>DATMJF010000216.1:0-3728 GCA_035554455.1 Rummeliibacillus sp. | reverse complement strand
AAAATGCCAACAGACATTATTCGCTACGATCTGAAAAAACCAACAAACGTCTAATTAATTGTCTTCCTTAATATTTGAGATTGGTATTATCGTAGTGCGTGCCTAAAGATCATTTACTTCGTCAAGCTCCATCCTAGTAAGAGGCCACTGAAAAGTCCTCAAAGGGGTTTCTAAGTAAGTGAACGATATGTCCGTTCACTTACTCGCTTCGACTGGAACAATCTAGTTGTTGATTTTTTGCTTAAGGAAAGAATTCCAAAATGACAGTCCGATACTATTACCATTGCTTTCATCAGGTGAATAAAGAAAAAAGGTAACGTTAGTTACATTTATAATCAGAATTCATCATATTCGTAACAAAATCTTTCAATTTTATTATTGGTCATTTTAAAGAAAGTATTTTGAGATACCTCCAATCTTAATAATTGATCTTTTTTTAAATTTTGGTAAACTCCCCTTATGATTCTTCCTGTTAGTCCGTGCGATACAGCAATAACTTTCTTTTTATCCCTTATACTTCCTAACCATTCTGATACTCTCCTCACAACTGAATCATGGCTTTCCCCATCTGGAGAATTGAAATACCAATTGTAAGTATCAGTATTTTCAAGCAATTTCGGCCATGAAGATTCAATTTCTTGTGTGGTTAAACCCGCCCAAGAACCTACTGAAACCTCTTTTAATCGACTGTCAGTAGTCACTTTATTCAAATCATATCCCAATATTTCACATATAATTTCTGTACTTTGCAAGGTCCTTCCTAATGGACTCGAAATAATTTCCCATTCATTAGGCTCATCAATTACAAGTTTTAATAACTTTGATATATTTTTCACTTGTTCTATTCCATCTTGTGTTAATGGTGAATCAAGTTCTCCTTGGTATCTCCCTTGTGAATTAAAAACTGTTTCCCCATGTCTAATTAAACATATTGTTTGCTCCAAATTGTTATCCTCCTTCGTACAATAAAATTAATGGTTCCATATGAAGTCTACCAATATAGTATCTTATTACAAAAAATCATTCTAATGTATTCCATTCTTTCTTCAACTAAACTGCAAGATACTTCGAAAGATTTCCTGCTTAAAATCATTTACCAAACAAAAAAAGTGAACGAATCATTTCGTTCACTTTTTTTAAATAATTTATTTTAAAAGAGTCTTTTTATACAAACCTATGAATTCACTTATTTAACTAGAGATTTACCACCAGCAATACCAGGTTGTGTCATTGCGTAAGGATCTAAAATCTTATCTAATTGTTCTGCTGTTAAAGCCCCAGATTTTATACAAAGTTCACGTACAGAAGCACCTGTAGCTATAGCTTCTTTAGCAATTTGTGCAGCTAATTCATATCCGATATGTGGGTTTACTGCTGTTATAATACCAACACTCTTTTCAACATATTCTTTTAGATGCTCTTCATTCGCTGTGATACCTACTATACATTTTTCTGTAAATACTGTGAATACATTACTCATTGTAGAAATCGATTGAATTAAATTAAAGAATAATACAGGTTCCATTACATTTAATTCAAATTGACCTGCTTCAGAAGCTGCTGAAATAGTTAAATCGTTACCCATAACTTGGAAAGCAACTTGGTTTAATACTTCAGCCATAACAGGATTTACTTTACCAGGCATAATCGATGAACCTGGTTGACGAGCTGGTAGTACGATTTCAAATAAGCCATCACGTGGTCCAGAAGCCATTAAACGTAAGTCATTTGCGATTTTTGACATATTAATCATACAAACTTTTAAATTTGCTGATACTTGTGTATAACAATCCGTATTTTGAGTGGCATCAACTAAATGTTCAGCACCTTTTAATGGTAAGCCACTTAATTCACTAAGATTTCGAACGACTGCATCAATATAAATTGGATCAGCATTCAATCCTGTACCAACGGCAGTTGCTCCCATATTTACCTCATATAGGTGTTGTCTTGACAGTGAAATACGATCAATGTCACGAGAAACAACACGACTATATGATTCAAATTCTTGTCCAAGTAATACTGGGACAGCATCTTGAAGATGTGTACGACCCATTTTAATAATACCTGCAAATTCTTTTGCTTTAGAAATAAATGCATTTTGCATTGTTTTAGAAGCTTCAAGTAATTTATTCAATAAACTTAAAACTGCGATATGAGTAGCAGTTGGAAAAGCATCATTTGTTGATTGAGACATATTAATATGACTATTTGGGCTAATTAATTTATAATTCCCTTTTTCTTCTCCCATCAATTCAAGCGCACGATTTGCAATTACTTCGTTTGCATTCATGTTAATAGATGTACCTGCTCCGCCTTGAATAGGATCTACGATAAATTGGTCATTCCATTTTCCTGCAATGACTTCATCACATGCTTGAATAATGTATTGTCCAATTTCTTTTTCCAGCATGCCCACTTCCATATTTGCTAGTGCTGCAGCTTTTTTCACAATACCTAAAGATTTAATTAGTTCAGGATGAATTCGATATCCCGTAATCGGAAAGTTTTCAATTGCTCTAGTTGTTTGAACACCATAATAAGCATCTTTCGGAATTTCTTTTTCTCCTAAAAAATCTTTTTCAATACGAAATTCTGTCGTTAACATAATAATATTCTCCAGTTCTATGATGTAATTAGGAAGCGTTTACATTGTTTTTTCTAACACAGATTAGATAATATAATATTTTTATAAAAAAAGAAATAGCGAATCAAAATATATTATCGATAATTTACATTATCTCAACAAAAAAATCTATCTATATATCTTATGGCGCATCATTATGTAAGAAACTAGTAGAAAAACTTCAAGACTTGCTTGAAGAATTACCTGAACAAGGAAATGAATGATGCTTCCAAGAAAAGTACATTTCAACTTTTTATCTCCAGAATTTTATTATTATAGTATATTTACATTTTTTTGAAACGTAGTGAGGTTTTCATTCGTCTTTAGGGAAATGGAAAAAGAAAGGAGTGAAAAAATGGATACATACGTAGAAACGAAGGATTTTTCAAACTCATATGAGTGGCTTAACTATTTAATGGATGAATATGGTGAGAAGTTAACGAATTTGGCCTATGGTTACTGTAAAGACTGGGGAAAAGCAGAAGAAATTGTTCAGGATGTGTTCATAACCTGTTTTCATCAATATAAAAGCAGTCATAAAATTAAATCATATAAAGCATGGATCTATCGAATTACAATTAATCGAGCAAAAGATTCTCTACGAACCGCCTGGTTTAAACGTGTGAGTGTTCAAAATGAGCTCTTTGCACATTTAACTTCGAATACATCAACACCTGAACGAAACTTAGAAAGTAATGAAACAAGTGAACAGTTGGCAAATGCTATTATGCAATTACCTCTTAAATATCGTGAAATGATCATACTCTTTTATTATGAAGAACTATCTATTCAAGAAATAAGCGAGATTATTAATATGAATGAGAACACAGTAAAGACTCGATTAAACCGTGGTAGAGAAAAACTAAAACCATTATTAGAAAGAGGTGATTATTATGAACGACTATAAGCAAATTCGAAGTTCATTAGAAAAAAATATCTTCAATGAAAGTCATTTTACAAGTATTCAAAAAGCCAACATTCGTAATAAATTGCCAAAAAAAAGACGTTATTATGTAGTACCCTATATTGTCTTGGCTTTATTTTTAGTAACTTTATCAGGTTTTCTTTATCTTAATTTTAATAGTACTCCTCCGCCTTCACA
>DATMJF010000215.1:0-20493 GCA_035554455.1 Rummeliibacillus sp. | reverse complement strand
GAAATTCCATTATCGCACATATATGTTTGGTAATCATGATGATAGCGACGATTTCTAGGAATAAAATCCACTCACCTTTTAGAATTATAGATTCGAAGAGTTGGATAAAAAACAGCCCAAAGAGTTAATAAAATCTCTTTGAGCTGTTTTTGTTTTTGAGTTAATAAAATCCTTAGCCTATAAATATGCGCTATTGTACCACCCTGAATAAAATCATTTATTATATACCCAATAAAAAAACTTCGACTTATCGTCGAAGTTAAATGATGTTTTTAAATTAGTTTTGAGTTTGTGGAGCTGATTTTGGTGGTGCTAATGCTTTTAGTAATTCTAAGCGAGACTTAGTAGTCGTTGCCTTAACGCCAAGTTTTGATAAATTCGCAATAATTTTTGTTACATCTACATCTCTTGACATACTTTCCACCTCTTCTATTTCTTATATTTATATGACGCAGCATCCGTGTAATGGTTGCCACACTTTTAATAATAACCAAATAAGTCACTATGTATCCCTTATTATCATAACATTTTTTATCGTTTTAAATTTTTCAATATTGTTACATAAATAATATGGATATATATCATACTATATTCATTGTCAACTTACAATCATACTTTTGACTGGCATCATTATGTTTTAGTAATATTTTTGTCGCCGAACTATGTGAAAAAAATTTTATTTACTACATGATTGTTGCCTATATTATTCATACCACATTATTCACGGATTGAATGTTAATTTTTTATTAAATAATATTATGCACTTCACATACCCCCATGCAGTATGTTATCGTATAAGCAAAAGGAGGCGAGCGTCTATGACTGAAGAATGTATCAACCCTTCTTGTCGTAAAAGTCACCATCCCGAACATGTCAAAAAGGATTTAACTACTCGTTTAAATCGTATTGAAGGCCAAATTCGTGGCATTAAAGGCATGGTCGAGAAGGATATATATTGCGACGATATTATTACTCAATTATCCGCTACACAATCTGCGTTAAACAGCGTTGCCAAAGTTTTACTTGATGGTCATTTAAAAGGCTGTGTAAAAGATCGATTAACTGAAGGCGACGATGCTGTACTAGATGAGCTAATTACAACTATACAAAAACTAATGAGAAAATAAGGAGTGTTTCATCATGACTGAAAAAATTCAATTAAAAGTAGAAGGCATGTCTTGTGGACATTGTGTCAAGGCTGTAGAAAATGGTGTTGGTGAATTAAACGGTGTTGAAACTGTCAATGTAAACTTAGAACAAGGTTTAGTAGATGTAGCCTTTGACGATTTAAAAGTAACGACTGAAAACATTAAAGAAGCGATTAAAGAAGAAGGCTACGTAGTAAAATAATTTTTAATGACTGCATTTTTGCAGTTATTTTTCGCATAATTCTATACCCCTCATAGGTATATAAAGGAGTTGTTTACTATGGCAACTATTAACTCTAATAACAAAGAAATAACACTTGATATCCAAGGAATGACTTGTGCTGCATGTTCTGCTCGTATTGAACGTGGCCTCAATAAACTAGAAGGCGTAGAACAAGCAACTATTAACTTAGCTCTCGAAACTGGGCATGTTTTCTTTGATAGTGCACAACTTAACGAAGATGCACTAATAGCAAAAATTCAAAAACTTGGCTATGATGCTGTCGTTCATCAAGAAAATAATGAAAAAGATCACCGTGAAGTAGAAATTGAACGAAAAACACGTGTATTCATCATCTCGGCAATATTTTCTTTACCCTTATTGTGGACTATGGTTGCACATTTTTCATTCACAAAAGGTGTTTATGTTCCTGAATTTTTGATGAATCCATATGTTCAGTGGGCTCTTGCTACCATAGTGCAATTTGGTATTGGTTGGCAATTTTATAAAGGCGCCTATTATGCACTTCGCAATAAAAGTGCCAATATGGATGTTCTTGTTGCATTAGGAACATCCGCTGCATATTTTTACAGTATTTACATTGTACTTAAAAATCGTGAACACATTGGAATGTATCATCTCGATTTATATTTCGAAACGAGTGCAATATTAATCACGTTAATCTTACTTGGTAAGTTATTTGAAGCACGTGCGAAGGGTCATTCATCCGATGCCATTAAAAAATTAATCAAATTACAACCTAAAACTGCATTTGTCGAACGAAACGGCAAACCATTGGAAGTACCGATTCGTGAAGTGCAATTAGAAGATATTTTAATTATTAAACCTGGTGCGTCTATTCCAGTAGATGCAGTAGTTGTTTCTGGAAATTCCGCTGTTAATGAGTCCATGCTAACAGGTGAAAGCTTACCTGTAGATAAATTTACTGGTGACACGGTCTATGCAGCTACATTAAATGAAAACGGGACATTACGAGTACAAGCAAAAAAAGTTGGGAAAGATACCGTTCTTTCAAATATTATCCGTGTTGTTGAAGAAGCACAGGGTTCTAAGGCCCCTATTCAACGACTAGCTGATCAGATTTCAGCCATCTTCGTTCCTGTTGTTGTCACTTTAGCTGTTATCACTTTCATCGCTAGCTATTTCTTTTTTACAGATGGCAACTTTACACACTCACTTGAAAGAATGATTGCTGTTCTTGTTATTGCCTGTCCATGTGCACTTGGATTGGCAACACCAACATCTATAATGGCAGGTTCTGGTCGTGCAGCAGAAAATGGCGTTCTCTTCAAAACAGCCGAAGCACTTGAACATACAAATACGATTGACACAATCGTATTCGACAAAACTGGAACAATTACAAAGGGTACACCTGTTGTTACAAATTTTTTAGTGCTTAATAAGTACGAGAAAAACGACATCATTCCCCTTATCGCAGCAGCAGAAAGTAATTCTGAGCATCCAGTCGCAACTGCTATTACAACGTACGGGAAAGATTATGGCGTATTGTCTGCTGTTCAAACATTTAAAGCTATTCCAGGAAAAGGAATTGAAGCAACCGTTGAAAACAAACAAATTATAATTGGAACAAGAAAATTATTTACAAATTACGATATTACTATTAATTGCGATAGCAATTATGAAAATGAAGGTAAAACAGTTATGTATGCAGCAATTGATCATCAACATGTTGCAACAATCGCTGTGGCAGATGAAGTGAAAGAAACTTCTAAAGAAGCCATTCATAAACTTCAAGAAATGGGTATCGAAACAATTATGTTGACAGGCGATCAAGCTAAAACAGCCGCTTCTATTGCAATACAAGTAGGGATTAGCAATGTGATTGCTGGCGTTTTACCAACCGAAAAAGCTGCAGAAGTAGAAAAACTTCAAAAGGAAAATCGCCACGTTGCCATGGTTGGTGACGGACTTAATGATGCACCAGCACTTGCGAAAGCTGATATCGGTATTGCAATGGGAACAGGTACAGATGTGGCCATTGAAGCTGCAGACATTACAGTGATGAAAGGCGATCTCTTGAAAGTTGTTGATACTGTTAAAATGAGTCGATTAACCGTCCGTAATATTAAACAAAATCTATTCTGGGCACTTGCCTATAACTCCATTGGTATTCCAATTGCTGCATCTGGATTACTGGCGCCTTGGCTAGCAGGTGCAGCGATGGCATTTAGCTCTGTATCAGTTGTATTAAATGCACTACGATTACAACGAGTTCGATTATAAAGTGAAACTTCCATCAGTGGGGGTTTTCTTCATCCCCCACTAAAAAAAGAACCAACCAATCGGGCTTTTACGGGCAGTTATCCCCCACCTACCTTCTTCGCTTGATCTCTCAATCTTGAGGTGGGGTCTTACTGCCCGTTAATGCGGGATAAAAAAATGGGGGCATATCTTTTTTTGGATATGCCCCCATTTTCTATATAATTTTTTATTTAAGAATACCATGAAGTTCAGTTAATTCGAATAATCGATCTCCGTGGCGTAAAGCATAACTAAATTCAACAGTTGTATCTTGTTTAGTACCCTTTACTGTACTTTTAGCTTTATATTCTTCCATATTTACAGATTCAACTTCAACATTAGCATGTCCAAGTGATTCTAATACTTGAGTTACTTTAAATTTACGTGCAGGCACCAAATCAATTAGTAAAGGAATATCTAAGTCAAGAATGGATTGTGTACCTTCGTTTGTTTTAATAGTAGCGATTGCTGTAATTTCCATCGTTACGAAATCCTCCTTTATCTTAATCCCTTTTATTATAGCACTATACAGATTTAACGAATAAAAGCCTCAATATTGAGTGAATTAGAACGACAAAATAGCGAAACTTTATCATTGTCGAGACCAAATTGAAATAAGAATAATTTGAAGTGGGTATATTTAGATATACTTTTTTCGCTACTATGATTCATTTTTGACGCTTTCCATTTGCCAAATATAAATCTTTAGTATTAAACTATCTTTCGTTCTATACTATTTGTATAAAACATATTTTAAGTTTGCCCCCTCTTTTTATTGTGTGTTACTTCACTTGTTCAAGGGTAAACTGTATTTGAATACATTCGTATACAGAAAGCAGGGTTATTATGAAAAAATCCATCATCTTGTTGATGTCAGTGCAATTTTTTGTGTACTTAGGATTTGGCTTAATTATCCCCATTTTGCCAGAGGTGGTTGTTCAACAAGGCTTTGCTAAAATGCATGTTGGTGGCTTGTTAACAATTTACTCTCTTGCAAGTTTCTTTACTGCTCCTTTCTGGGGGATGTTAAGCGACAAAATGGGACGAAAAAAACTAATTTTAATAGGGCTACTCGGATTCTGTGCTAGCTTCATAATGATTTCATTATTTATGAAATCATTAACAATGCTTTATATTTCACGAATTATCGGTGGTTTATTCTCAGGTGCTTTATATACTGCAGTGACTGGATTTATAGGTGATATGTCTACAGAGGAAAATCGCAATAAGTATATGGGCTTTATGGGGATGTCAATCGGTCTTGGTTTTATCTTCGGTCCAGCATTAGGTGGTTTACTAGGAAAAATCAGTTTAAGTACACCATTTACAGTTTCAAGTATTTTAATTTTCTTATTGTTCATCTACGCAAGTATTGTTTTAAAGGAACCAGAACGCCATGCAGATACACAAAAACGGTCAATTGTCCCAAAAGGTGCTTCTACACTATTTAAATATCGTATACGTTATTTATTCTTATTCTCCTTTTTGGTGACATTTTTACTTGCTGGTGTAGAATCCACACTGCAATTATTCCAAATGGATAAAATTAATATCACTGCTACACAATTAGGTTCTCTATTCCTATTTAGTGGATTTGTAGATTTCATGATTCAAGGTGGTCTTGTACGCCATATTAAGGATGGTACAGAAGTTAAATGGCTTATTGGTGCGCAAGTCGTTACTGCACTCGGCTTATTCATGTTCCCATTTACAAAAAGTTTAGCATTTGCTGGTCTTGCACTTTGCGTATTCACTGCAGGAAATGCATTAGCACGTACATTAAATACTTCCCTTTCTTCTAAAGAAGCTGGTGGAAAATACGGAACTGCAGCTGGTCTTGCTTATTCCATGGATAACATGGGACGCATCATTGGACCATTATTCTTTACATGGATCTTAACAATACAAGCAAATGTCGTTTATGAAATTTCAGGTACATTAGCATTATTAAGTATCCTCATTCTTTTAATATTCAAATCAAGCCAAAAAACATTACGCCAGCAAAACAAAGCGTAATGTTCTAATGACAGTTCAGCATTCAATTATGAGTGCTGAACTTTTTCTTTTATATGAATTTTAGAGTCTGCTAATTCAGGATAAATTTGTTTCACAACTGAAGAACGCATCATATATGAAGTAATTACTAATAAGGCTATACATGATCCCAATAAAATCCATTGTGGTTCGACATGATCAAATAATAAACCAAAGATCATTGTTCCTAAAGGCATCATCGCCATTGCCATAGCCTCCAAAATACCATATACTCTACCTCTATATTCTTCTTCCACTTCTGTTTGCATCATAACCCCGACCGGTGTATTTACAAATACACCGAAAACTGAAAAACTAAAGAATATCATAATAAAATAAATAAAGTTTACACTATATGTTAGATCGGTCCATAATGGTACCGTTGTTAAACCTAATGTTATAGCCATCAATAAAATAAATCGTTTAGATTGTAATAAAGGATATTTTGCTTGTTTTCTTGTAGAAAGAAAAATTGAAGCAACTAACATTCCAACAGCCCCAGCTGATTCAATTACACCTACATGCTGGGATTTTATCTTCAACACTTCAACTAAGATAAATGTACCTCCAACACTTAGTACTGAGAAAAAGAAATTAATCCATAAAGCAACTAATAGTATTGTAGAAACTGCTTTCTTTGCTTTTGCATATTGGAAGCCCTCTTTTAAACTTTGGAACATTCCAGTTTCTGCTTCCGTTTTATCCCCTTTTTTACTATATAGCTTGAAGTCCATCGTTGCTTCTAATAAGAATGCAATCAAATAAGCTACCATATGCACCATTAAAAAGACTTCTATGGATACAAAACCATACATCATACCACCAATTGCCGGGCCCCCTATTGCTGCGATTGACATGGACATTTGGTTAAACGACATCGCTTTTTGAATTCGTTCCTCATTTACTAAACAAGCAATGGATGATGAAAAAGTTACACTGTTAAAAGTAGAAGTTATTGCATAAAGTGCGGTTACTACGTAAATAGATGTAACGGTAATTCCAGATACATAACCATATATTAACAACCCACCCATTAACAATACAGTAACGGCTTGTGACGTTAAGATAATCACCTTTTTCGAATATCGATCAGCTAATGAACCTGCTATTGATGACAAAATGACACGTGGCAAAATCGAACAAATCAAATTAATCGCAAAACTTGTAGCAGAACCCGTCATTTTCAAAATGTAAAGACTAATGCCAAACGCTAACACATTGGAGCCTAATATTGAAATAATCTTGCTAATTGTAAATGTCCATAAATGATATGTCGCTTTTTTCAGCCTTAATACTTCTTCCATTTCTCTCCGCTCTCCTTTTGTTTAATTAAATTAAAAAGTTTAATTACATTAAACAAATAATAACACGCAAACCACTTCCTTCGCAAGCAAAAGTTTAATATAATTAAACAAAAGAAAGAAACGAGGTGCATCCATGGATACTCTTGGCAACAGAATTCGCACATTACGCAAACAACGAAAATTAACCTTGGCTGCTCTTGCTGGCGAACACATTACAAAAGGTATGTTAAGTCTAATTGAAAATGATAAAGCAAATCCTTCTATGGAAACCTTACAATATATAGCTGAACAATTACAGGTTGATGTCAGTTCTTTGTTAGAGGAAGTAAGTATAGTGGAATTGCGTGACATATTAGAGAAAGTCGAAGAGATTTATAATGACAATACACACTTTGAAGATGGTCCACGTCTTGAAATTGCCCATTTAATAAAACCGTATATAGAGGAACTACCTGTTTGTTATGAGTCGGGAAAATTATTATTTTACTATGCAAAAGTTCTGTCTGATTTAAAAATGGACAACTGGGAACAAAGCTTAGAGAGAGGTCTAGCTATGTTCAAAGAGATGAACATGATGAATGAATGGATGAAAATGGAGATTCTCCGATTTTCGATTTATTTTTATGATCATAATTATGAACAGGCTTTAAATGTAGGATTAGCCACTGAGGAAGAAGCAAAATCCAAACACTATATGATTGATACCATCACAATACTGGATTTGCTCTACTATATTGCTGTAACTTATTTAGGAATAAATGAACGAAATAAGGGATTGGATTATTTACAAAAAGGATTGCAATTATCGAAGAAAAATCGATTATTCTATAAAATAGATGATATTTACCGTGTTGCCTGTTATCAAGCAATAATGGATGATGATGATGATGCTCGAACATATTATTTCAATAAATTAGAACAGTATGCTACGTTTGCTGAGGACGAACTATCCTATGGTTACATGTTCCTTATACAAATACATTACTATAATTCTTTTGCACACGATTACGAAAAAGCATCTAATTTACTTGAACAGTATTCCAAAATCAAGGCTGAAGATTTTGCAAATACCTATTTCTACCTTGTTGAAAAGGGAAAGAATTTATACTATTTATCTCAAATAGATGAGGCACTACAAGAACTTGAAAAATTTAAAGAAATGCCACCCTATTTACATCATCCTTATGATTTGTCAATGCTTGCAGAAATCTATTCTTATAAAGCACTGTGCTACGAACAAAAAGGGCAACTATCAAAAGCACTGGAAGAAGCGAAAAAAGGTGTCGATTTTATCGCACCATTTATCGATACCCCTTACAAAAAATTTATCAATCAAACATACGAAATACTTTGCCAAAAAGCAGATCAAATATAATAGTCTTATTTTCAGCAAAAAGCCCCCGCTCCTTTTCGCCTATAGGAACGGGGGCTTTCATATCAGATTAAACTTCAGCTAAATCTTGCGCTTCTTTAGAGTTATAAACATCTTTGTCTAATTCTCCCGTAATACGAGCTGTTGTAACACCTGCAACCATAGCGTCACTAACATTTAATGCTGTACGCCCCATATCGATTAGTGGTTCAACAGAGATTAGTACACCCGCTAAAGCTACTGGTAGATTCATAGAGGAAAGAACAATAATAGCTGCGAAAGTGGCACCGCCACCAACACCTGCAACGCCAAATGAACTGATTGCGACCACAAGGATTAACGTTGCGATAAATCCTGGATCAAATGGATTTATACCAACACTTGGAGCAATCATAATAGCTAGCATTGCGGGATACACCCCTGCACAACCATTTTGACCAATTGAAATACCAAAAGATCCTGCAAAGTTTGCGATACCTTCAGAAACACCTAAACGTTTTGTTTGAGTTTGAATATTTAGTGGCAATGTACCTGCACTTGAACGAGAAGTAAATGCAAATAATAATGTAGGAGCTACTTTCTTAATATAAGTGATTGGGCTCATACCTGTTAAAGCAATGATAATCATATGAACTACAAACATTACTGCTAGTGCCACATATGACGCTATAACAAATTTACCTAAATTGTAAATCGCACCGAAATCTGATGTTGCAATCGTTGCTGTCATAATTGCTAATATACCGAATGGAGTTAAGCGTAAGACAATTTTAACAACTTGCATGACAAGTGCATAAATTGCATCAATACCACTTTTAATCAAAACTGCCGTTTTTTCATCTTTACGTCTCACTGCTAAATATCCAAAGCCTAAAAATGCTGCGAAAATAACAACAGCAATTGTTGAGGATGATCGAGCACCAGTTAAATCTAAAAATGGATTTGCTGGTAATAAGTCTAATATTTGTTGAGGCATTGTTTTATCGCCCATGTCTTTTGTTTTTTGGACGATTTCAGCTGCACGTGCATGTTCTGCATCACCTTGCACAAGTTGAGTTGCATCTAAATGGAATCCTAATGCTGAAGCAATTCCAACTGATGCAGCAATTGCAGTAGTCCCTACTAGCATGAACAAAATAAGCGTTGCCATTTTACCGAAGTTTTTTCCAACTACTACTTTTGTAAATGCTGAGATAATTGAAATAAAGACTAATGGCATTGCTACCATCTGTAGAAGTTTTACATATCCAGAGCCTGCAATGCTAAACCAATCTACAGATTTCATCACAATTTCTGAAGTTGGTCCGTATGTGAAATGTAATATTAAGCCAAAAACAATACCCAGCCCTAAACCTGTGAATACTCGTTTAGAAAATGAAACATGTTTTTTATTCATCATTATGAGTAAACCAATGAGCAATACAAAAACTACTACATTGAGAACAATCAAAAATGTATTCAAAATAATTCCCCCTAATTAAATTTTCTATAAAAAGTACAATTATTAGATTATACTAATAAATCCTATTGGTCAAGTAGGTTTTTAATTACAATAAAAAAAGGTAAATTTCTATAAATATATAACGATACTTGCAATTCTTTCTTAATAACTGTTATATACGTTATACTTAAGAGAAGATTTATGGAAGAAGGTGAATAAATGGATACGGCCACTTTATTATCTATAAGTGTTTCTGCTAGTTTGCTTTTAAACATTGTCCTTGCTGCCATTATTATTTTCTTAGAAAGGAAAGAGCCTAGCTCCACATGGGCTTGGATTCTTGTACTATTCTTTTTACCTGTTGTAGGATTTATTTTGTACTTACTGTTAGGACGCCAGCTTCGTAAAAAACATCTCTTCCGATGGGAAGGTCGAAAGAAAATCGGGATTGATAAACTAATTGATTATCAAATGGATGCCATCCGTGAAGGTACTTTTGACTATCGATTAGATGATGCAGCCCACTATGAAGATTTAATCTACATGAATTTAACAACAAATCACGCAGTACTTACACAAGATAATGAAATCACGATTTATAGTGATGGTAGAGAAAAATTCAAAACACTAATAAAAGATATTGATGCTGCAAAACACCATATTCATATTCAGTATTACATCTTTAAACTCGATCATTTAGGTACACGCATTTTACAATCATTGATTAAAAAAGCGAAACAAGGTGTGAAAGTTCGTCTTTTATATGATGAAATGGGTTCAAGGGGTGTACATAAAAAACAATTCAAAGAACTAATAGAAGCCGGAGGAGAAGTAGAGGTCTTCTTTCCTTCTATACTTCCTCTTATTAACCCTCGTATGAACTATCGAAATCACCGTAAACTTGTCATTATTGATGGACGTATCGGTTATATCGGTGGATTTAATGTAGGTGATGAGTATCTAGGCTTAAAAAAAAGGTTTGGCTATTGGCGAGATACACATTTACGAATTGAAGGTAGTTCAGTTCATCCAATGCAAACACGCTTTCTATTGGATTGGAACCAAGCTTCTAATACAAAAGATATTCAGTACTCTGATCATTACTTCCCTACTATTGCTCGTAAAGGTGAAGTCGGTATACAGATCGTATCAAGTGGCCCAGATTCTGAATGGGAACAAATTAAAAATGGTTATCTAAAATTAATCGGTATGGCAAAAAAATATATCTATATTCAAACACCATATTTTATTCCAGACGATAGTTTTATGGATGCTGTTCGTATTGCTTGCTTATCAGGAATTGATGTTCGAATCATGATTCCTAATAAACCGGATCATATGTTTGTTTATTGGGCAACGTATTCTTATGTTGGTCAATTGATTAAGGCCGGAGCTAAAATTTATATTTATGAAAATGGTTTTTTGCATACAAAGATGATTGTCATCGATGATGAAGCATCTACTGTCGGTACAGCAAATATTGATTTCCGTAGCTTTAAACTTAATTTTGAAGTGAATGCATTCATATACCACCGTGATACTTCACATCAACTAGCAGAATTGTTTGAAGAAGATATGTTATTATCAACCGAACTTACACCAGAATTATATGCAAACCGTTCACGTATTATTAAAATGAAAGAGTCAATTTCTCGCTTACTTTCACCGATTCTATAAAAGCGGAAGTGGCTCGTTTAATTAGAGATAAAACAAAAAGCTTATAGTACGAAATAATTTTCGTACTATAAGCTTTTATTATTTACTAATTCCTAAATACTCTTCTAATGTTTCATTTTTTTCATAAATCTCTGTAGCGATTTTTTTGCCAACATAACGGAAATGCCAAGATTCGTGCATATAACCTGTTACATCTTCTTTCCCCTCTGGGTAACGCATGATAAAACCATAATTATGAGCATTTTTTGCGATCCATTTGCCCGCTCCAGTATCTCCAAATTTATTGTCAGCAAAAGCTCCTTCATCTCCAACTTCACCAATATCAAAAGCTAAGCCTGTTTGATGTTCAGAATAACCTGGACGTGCACTATAAGTATCGGCAGCTTCTTTACCATCCCGTTTCACATATGCATCATACAACTCTACTTGTCTATCATAAGAACGATATGTACTAAAGGCATTAAATTTAAAGCCATCTAATAAAGCTGCTGCATTTAACTCTTCAAAAGCATTACGTGCTTCAGCATTTTCTCCTGGTGCAAAATCTGCTGGTAATGGGTATTGTTTGCTAACCACCAAAACACCTTGAATATATGTCGCTTTCTTTGGCAACTTTTGCCCCTCTATATAGCCACCTGCATCCACCTTTTGCTCTTTTTCAGTATTTGTAGTGGTTGTTTTCTTAGTATCTGTCGTATCATGCGTCACTACTTTTTGCTCGTTTTTAGTAGGCTGATCTTCCGTTTTTTGATCACCACAACCTGCTAATAGACTACCTGAAATTGCAACAATCGATGCAAGAGCAATTGGAAATCTATAATGTTTTTTTTTACTCACTTTCAACACACCTCTATCGAACTTTTAACATAAACACTAATTCTATATCATAAAATACGAAAATTGAATGACCCATACTACGGTCACTTAACTATACAAAAAGACGATATCACACATCAAGATGCATTGATACCGTTTTACGCTAAAAAATAATCATACCTAATACGACTAGAGTCGCAATCCCAAAGAAAGCCGCCATACCTTTCATCCATTTTGCTTCTTTCTCATAACCTTTTCTCGCCATATCTTTTGCACGGAATGTATTTGTAATGGTAAACATTAGTGTAATGAACAGAACAGCTAGGTTAAAGTTTTGTTTAATGACAAAAAAGACGGCAAGTAAACTCGTAATCGTTACGAGTACCCCTGATATTACTTTAGGGTTCATGAAATAATCCTCCTTATTCAGCTCCAACAACGTGGTGCACTTAGGTTATCTTCCTTATTACAGGCTTGTTTCGCTTTAAAATAAAAAATCGAGACAAAGTTCGCCCCGATTTAGTTTAACCTATTTTTTTGGTTTTTTCTTCGATTTTGCAGCTTGTTTTTCTGCTGGCGTTAGTTTTCTATTCTCTTCTGGTGCATTTGCAGCTTCTTTTACTGCTTTTTCAGGGTGTTGTGAATAAAATTTACGACCAAGATATGTTTGGAAAATTAAAATGGCCCCACTGACTGACCAGTATAGTGGTAATGCTGACATACTAGTGTACGAGATGAACATAATCATGATTGGTGAAATGTACATCATCATCTTCATTTGAGATTTTTGTTGCTCAGGAACTGTCCATAATGACACTTGTGCTTGGACAAAGTAAACTACACCAGCAATTATCGTCATTACAATATCTGGTTTACCTAGTTCGAACCATAAGAAGTGGTGAGCTTGAACTTCACTTGAATATAAAATTGAATAATACAAGCCCATGATAATTGGCATTTGAATAATGACAGGAAGACAGCCCATATTCATAGGGTTGACATTATGCTTTTTATATAAACCCATCATTTCTTGTTGCAATACCATTTGTTCTTCTTTTGTTTTCGCTTCTTTTAATTTCTTTTGGATTTCGTCCATTTCTGGCTTCAATTTATCCATTTTTTCTTTCATGCCTTGTTGATTCTTATAGTTTTTAAGCATGATTGGCATCAATATTAAACGAATAAGAACAGTTATTACGATAATAGCTGCCCCATAATTACCGGCAAATACATTATTACCGATGAAATCTAACAGGAACTCCATTGGTTTTACAAAAGTACTATAAAAAAAGCCTTGTTGGTTCTTTACTGAGTCGCAGCCAGCTAGCACAAATGGCACTAAACCAAGCATCGAGATTAACCCAAGTTTCTTCTTCAATATTTTCACCTACAATTTCTCAAGCTACATTGAAGTATACATTATTTAAAGGATACTAATCAAATCAAAGTCATGCAAAGTATAAATTATATGTAATTATTTTTATTATAAAAGTCTTTCAGGTAATTGGAAGCGAAAATATTCGTGATCTGGACGATCTCTAAAGTGCTTTGGTGTTACATCAACGTATTTTTTAAAGATGCGAGTATAGTAGCTTTGGTTACAGAAATGAAACTGTTCTGAAATATCAGAAATACTTTTATTTGTATGTCGTAAATAATATTGAGATTCCTCTACTCTGCGAACATTTAAGTACTCTACTAATGTAATACCTACATGTTCTTTAAAAATACGAGATAAGTGACTTGTACTAATAGAAAAGTACATTGCTATATCTTCTACTGATAGATCTGTTTCAACTTCATCATCAATGTACATAATAACTTTATTGACTGTTTGGTGCTTATATGAAGGTTGTTTTCTTTCTGAGATGACATAAATATAAAATTCAATCAAATCATCTGCGAATTGTAAATATTCTGCATCATTCAAACGCTCATCAACCATTTCTACGCATGCAACATTAAATGCAAAAACTTTCTTAGATGGCGCTTGATTCTCGATCAATTTTCTTGTGACAACGGATGATAAGATAACAAAATAATGTCTGATTGCTCTAAAAAACTGTTTTCCAGAACGCACTGATAAAATATCAAGTAATTCACGCAACGAATCTTTCGCAGCTGTTGCTTCCAATTGATATACTTCTCGTAATAATTGAGCTTCAATATCGAAGAATCTTTCTATTCCCTCGTAGCGATTCATCGTCTCAATTTCTTGGAAATACCTTTTAGAAATATCCTCTGAAATGGAATAATGTTGTTGTAGCATAAACTCCCCATCTTTCTATAAAGTCACATACTTTTTTATTACATTATTCTTACTATATAACGAAAATGGTAATATGAAAATAGTTTTATTACCCAAGTATGAAGAAATTTTACGGAAAATGTTAATGGGACATTGTTCTCACTAAATATACAAATGGAAAAAATATTTTTACGGAGAATTGTTAATTATTATAAAATTAATCCATTTTCTCCAATATATCTTTTGTGAAATATTTATCTTTATTTTTGGAATGTATCAAACTATAGTATTTATATGGACAAATTCATGTCACATTTATGTATGAACTTATACAATTATTAGCTATACTTAATTTTATAATTAATCTATAGTATTATGTTGTGAAGAACTTTTAAGAATGGAAAGAAACGAGGTAGGAATTAATGGATCCACGATCTATCGAGGAATTGATACAAGTTATAAAGGAATTCTTCCCTGATAACACTTCAATCGTTATTTCAGATACAAAAAAATATTTATATTATCAACCAAGTAAGAAAATTGACTTGAAGATAAAACCTGGTGACGAAATACCAGAAGGTTCTGCAACTCAAAAAGCACTTGACTATGGTCAAAAAATAAATTCTTTTATTGAACCTGAAGTTTTCGGTGTTCCTTATTATGGAATGAGTATTCCATTAATGGAGGAAGGGGAAACAAAAGGTGCAATCACGGCAATATTCCCACAAAAACCTTCTCCTTTCTTAACAAATTACATCACGATTAAAATTGACGACTGTTGGTACCCAGTAAAACATAATGAAGTCATCTATTTAGAAACTCAACTTCGTAAGACATTCGTCAAAACTATGCAAAAAGAAGGTTACCATCGTTTAAATTTAAGTGATCTTGAGTTATTCTTATCACCTGATACATTTATTCGATGCCACCGTTCATATATCGTGAATATTGACTTTATAGAAGAAATTCAACCAGATTCGCATTCTACATTCCTATTAATTATGAAAGATGGCACACGAATTCCTGTTAGTCAACGCTATGCAAGTTATTTCCGCCGCTCTTTAGGATTTTAGGAATAATTTCCACGGATATTATGAAGGAGTTGACCAAAACTATTTTGGGACAACTCCTTTTCTCTTTTACTCGACAAATTTCTGTCTGATTCGTTTTTTAACCCCTTTCATGCGCTTGTAAACAAAATGTGACAATTCGGTGATACTATTAAAAACGGTTATATAATTATTCTAATAGTTTATGCTTCAAGTAGAATCTTTTTACACAATTGATATGAAATTTTTCGTTAAATAGAAGGAGAGAGATTTCCGTGACAGTAAAAATAGAAGAAAGACTTCGCAATTCAGAACTTGCAAAAAAAGTAATGACAGCTGATGAAGCTGCCCTAATCATTAAAGATGGAATGACACTAGGATTAAGTGGATTCACTCGCGCTGGTGATGCGAAAGCTATTCCTATGGCTTTAGTAGAACGAGCAAAAACAGAAGACTTTAAAGTAAATGTTTTCACAGGTGCTTCTTTAGGTTCAAACATTGATGCTTTAATGTCTGATGCTGGTATCGTTAACAAACGTTTACCATTCCAACTAGACCGTACTATGCGTGGTCACATTAACAAAGCAGATATGCTATTTGTTGACCAACATTTATCAGTAACTGCTGAATATTTACGTCAAAATGCTATTGACAAAATTGACGTTGCTGTTGTTGAAGCAGTAGCTGTAACAGAAGATGGTATGTTAATCCCAACAACTTCTGTTGGTAACTCACCTATTTATATTCAAAGTGCTGATAAAGTTATTATCGAATTAAACTTAGCTTCTTACCCAGAATTAGAAGGTATTCATGATATTTATGTACCAGAAGCACAAGGTGAACGTGGTCCAATTCCATTAATTCACGCTTCAGATCGTATCGGTACAATCGGTATTCCTTTAGATTTAGATAAAGTGGCTGCAGTTGTAATTACAGAACAACCAGATTCACCAACTACAATCACACCAATCGATCCAGAAACTCAACAAATTGCAGACCACATTCTTGAATTCTTCCGTAATGAAATTAAAGAAGGTCGATTAACTGAAACATTAGCTCCACTTCAATCAGGTGTCGGTTCTGTAGCCAATGCTGTACTAGGTGGTATGGCAAACTCTGAATTCAAAGATTTAGAAGTGTATTCTGAAGTACTTCAAGATGCAGTATTCGACTTAATCGATGCTGGCAAAGTTAAATTTGCTTCAGGTTGTGCAACTTCATTAACAGCTGAAAAAATGGAATCTGTATACGGTAACTTAGACAAATACAAAGACAAACTTGTATTACGTCCACAAGAAATTTCGAACCACCCAGAATTAGTTCGTCGTATGGGCTTAATCGCGATGAATACAGCTCTTGAGTTCGATATTTACGGAAACGTAAACTCTACTCACGTATCAGGTACAAAAATGATGAACGGTATTGGTGGTTCAGGCGACTTCGCTCGTGCTGCTCGTATTTCCATCTTCATTACAAAATCATATGCAAAAGATGGTAAAATTTCATCAGTAGTTCCATTCGTATCACACGTTGATCACTCAGAACATGATGTTGACATCGTTGTAACAGAAGAAGGTCTTGCAGACTTACGTGGCTTAGCTCCTCGTGAACGTGCAGAACTTATCATTGAAAACTGTGTACACCCTAAATTCAAACCTGTTCTTCGTGCATATTTCGAAGAAGCAAAAGAACGTGGTGGACAAACTCCTCACGTTTTAGAAAAAGCATTATCATTCCACACAAACTTAGCAAAATACGGAACAATGATTGCTCCTGAAGAAAACTAAGCATAACTCTCAATCGTAAAATAACGATATAAAAAAGACTCAGCAAATTATGCTGAGTCTTTTTTTGAAAATTAAAGTTCTTAGTTTAGATCATTAGGTGGTTTTACACCATTTAAATGTTCATGTTGTTCTTCGTTTTCATAATGAATTGCAGTTGCAGAACCTTCATAAATCATTTTGGTATCATCATCGTTATAAGTATGATGTGCGTTTGCATAGCCATCCGCTGTTGTTGTATTAATCGCATCTCCAGCTACTTCAACAGATGAATCAGAGAGTTTGTCTATAAACTCATTTAGTTTGTTCTTTGTGCAACTAAATGCTTCTACTGCCTTATCACGATTTTCCTTTTTACGAAAATACGCATATGCACCTGCTGCAAGTCCTGCTATTAATAAAGATTTGCCTTTTGCCATCTTCATCATTCCCTCCCATTTTACCGTTCTAAAATAACTATACCCCATTTTTTAGAAAATACACATTTTCATGCGATATTATAATTATTTGTCACATTTACACACCATATCAATATGTGGTAAGCATTCAAACTCATATGGTTCAGAAATTGCTTCAAAGCCAAATTTACCATAAAATTTTTGAAGATACGCCTGTGCTTGTATAAACAAATCATATTCAGGCCATTCTCTTTCTGTTACCGCAATGACTCTTTTTAATAGTTCTTGTGCTAGACCTGTACCACGAGCTTCTGGTAGAACAATTACACGACCAAATGATGCCATGTTTTCATATTTTTCATTTGGAGGAACGGCTCTTGCATATGCAATGAGTTTGCCATCTTTTTCATATGTAACATGAATACTATTTTGATCATGATTATCTAAATCTTCATAATAAGCTTCTTGTTCAACAACAAAGACATTAATTCTTAATTGAATAATTTTATATAATTCTTCTGTTGTTAGTTCTTCAAAGCGTTGTTCTTTCCATGCCACTTCGCATCACTCCTCTAGCACCATTATTCCACAAATACTATTTCTTTTCGAATAAAATATGTCACATCAATCGATTTACTAAAAAACTGCTTACAACACTAAATAAGTAATGGTTAAGTGGTTCTGTGACTATTGCCAATGCTATTTATCTGCTATCATTAAAAGAAACGATGTATCTAACGGAAGTGTGGTTATGCTTGATGAATGAGACGCATCATTCAATTAAACAAACAAAAGGAACTTTAACAAGAGAGAAGATTGTCCAAACCGCTCGCAGTCTATTTTATAAAAAAGGGTACGATGCTACTTCTACTGCAAACATCGCAAAAGAGGTTGGCGTATCTGAAGCGGCTTTGTATAAATACTTTAAAGGAAAGATGGAGCTATTATTAACAACTGTCGAACCAAAGTGGTTAGATTTTCAAGAAGAAAATGATTACCATGATTTATCTGATCATGAACTTTTGCATGTATGGACTGAAGAGCTCGTAGACAACGTTTTTTACAATCGTCCACAATATACAATACTATTCAATGAATCCACTAAACATCCAGAACTTTCAGAACAATATATTGCCAATATTCATAGAATGTCCTTCGCAGACCAGGAGCTTATAAAACGAATGGATGAAGAAAGTTTGCCTAAACTTGATTTAATACTCTTTCAAGTAGGTATTATCGGAGCATTGCTTGCCATGATCACGCATAAGCGTATTTATGATCATACTCTCCGTTTAGATGAATTCCCTGCAGATATTCGACATACTATTATCGGTATTGTTGAAGGAAAATTATTCAAATAAAGTGAAACTTCCATCAGTGGGGTTTTCTTCATCCCCCATTGATGGTTAGTTGAACCAATCGGGCTTTTACGGGCAGTTATCCCCCACCTATCATCTTTGCTTTTCTCTCAATCTTGAGGTGGGGGTATTACTGCCCGTTAATGCGGGATAAAATCTTTCGAAGTTATTACCTGCTGGATAAAAGACAAAAGGAGTTCTCCTAACAACGGCTTAGCGAGAACTCCTTTCATATTATATTACAGATTGTTCACTATAAGGTGCATCAGATACTTCTACTTTCGGTTTACGTACGAAGCAAATAATCGCAGCAATATAATAGATGACAGAGGTAGGTGAAAGAATACCAGCAAAAACAGCCGCAATAATAAACATAGCTCCTGCCATATTTGCCTTTTTATCTTTTGCCCTCGCAACTTGCACCATAGCAATAATCCCCACTATAAAGCTTATGATAAAGCATATTATGATAAACCATGCAAAAGGTCCAAAACCGTTAATAACTGACAGCATGCTATCAGAAAAGCTTTGCATATCTATAGTCTGAAATTGTGGATCTTCTGAAAATTGTTTTTCAAATTCAGCAATCAATTCATCTTGCGCTTGGGTATTATTTTGGAATCCATTCATAAAAATCACCATAAGGCCCATAAATCCAATTGCGATTATATTGAAAAGTGAGCCAATAACTCCAAATACTATTTCAATTGTTCTTTTCACTAAATCACCTCTATTTTATTGTTATAGATTACTATACGTAACTCACTCTGAAAAGTTTCAAAGTTTTTCATTTTCCCAAAAAGGCCATCTTATAAGTGATTTTCATACTTTAAAGACAGCCATTTTAGATTATTCTATTCTATCCGGACACAGCAGCTAGCCACCACTGCTTTTAAATCTAAGCTTTTACATCATCATATTCGTGTGATGTTTCAAAAGCTTTTACAACATATGAACATACAGCATCAATTTTATATTCTTTTTCACGAGCATATTCTGCAGCTCGGTCTAGTAATTGTTTAGCAATGCCTTGACCACGTAATGAACCATCAACATAAGTATGGTCTACTACCATGACATCCCCTAACTGTGTCCAAATAATTTCTGCTACTACTTGACCATCGTTTTTATTTTCGAAAGCATATTCTTCATGACCTCTATTACTTAATTGAAATTCCATTTAATAACACCCCCGTATTTTTAAAATATAGTTTAGCATATTTTATTCTTGTAATGATAGTGGACGTAATTTTGCTTCAATTATTTTAAATTGTGGTTCCATAAATGGTGGCAAAAAGAAATGGTGATTCTTTTGAATACGAGCAGAGAGAGCCGAAACATAATGTAATTCTTCTAATTGA